>JANQLN010000009.1 GCA_028280575.1 Clostridia bacterium | reverse complement strand
ATTCCACCGTTCGCCTAAACAACCAGATAGTTGCACACCATCCATACGGATATACCGGTTTTCACTGTGAACTGACGCCGTATTTGCTTTTTGACCGGGAAAACACAGTTAAGGTAACGGTTAACAATAGCGCACTTCCAAATACACGATGGTACAGCGGTTCAGGTATTTACAGGCATGTTTGGCTTCTTGTTTCGGATGGTGTAAATATACCTCCTTGGGGAGTATTTGCCACTACTCCAAAGGTTTCAAGGGACAGCTCCCTGGTTTCAGTCAGGACAAGGGTTGAAAACGGCAGTGATGATAAGAAATGCGTTGTTGTCAGGTCGGCCCTATTGGATAGGGACGGAAAAAAAGCTGCTTTTGATGAAATGGAGCTGGAGGTTGAAGGTAACAGTATCGCTGAAACAGAGCAGAGTATAGAAGTTTCTCCGGCAAATTTGTGGTCTGTTGAAGACCCGTATTTATACACACTGGCCAGTGATATTCTGATAGGCGGCAAGGTTGTTGACAGTGCTGTAAATATGATAGGTATACGCTCCATAAGCTTTGATGTAAGGAAAGGCTTCCAGCTTAACGGTGTATCTATGAAATTAAAAGGAGGCTGTGTACATCATGATTGCGGCCTGCTGGGAGCTGCAGCATATGACCGGGCCGAAGAGCGCAAGATTGAGCTTTTAAAGGAAAGCGGCTTCAATGCGGTTCGCTGTGCCCACAATCCGCCTTCACCCGCTTTTTTGAATGCATGTGACAGGCTTGGTATGCTTGTAATAGATGAAGCATTTGACTGCTGGAGAGAAGAAAAAAAGATCAATGACTATTCAAACTTTTTTGAAGAGTGGTGGGAAAAAGACATGGCTTCAATGGTATTAAGGGACAGAAATCATCCTTCAATAATCATGTGGTCTACAGGCAATGAAATAGCGGAAAGGGACGGGCGCTCGGAAGGTTATGCCTATTCTTTAAAGCTGGCTGATTTTATACGTAACCTGGATGATACCAGGGCCATTACAAATGCGCTGTGTGGAATCGGCAATGATCCTTTAACTGCAGCTCTTGCTGCGAATAAGGCCGGCCACAATACAGAAGATGATTACTGGGGTGAACGTACATTTGCATTTGCCAGGCCTTTGGATGTTGTCGGGTACAATTATCTATTAAGCCGTTATGAAAGGGATGGGAAGAAATATCCTGAACGGATCATATGCGGAACTGAGACCTATCCAAAAGAAGCATATGATTACTGGGAAGCTGTAGAAAAGCTTCCATATGTAATAGGAGACTTTGTATGGACCGCCCTGGATTACCTGGGAGAAGCCGGTATTGGGCATGTTTGGTATAATGGGGAGAAAGACCTTTTGGGTAAATACCCATGGCACCATGCATTTTGTGGAGACATTGATATCTGCGGCTTCAAACGTCCCCAGTCTTATTACCGCGACTGTGTTTGGGGAATTTCAGAAAAACCGTATATTGCGGTATATAAGCCTGAAAACTACGGGAAACAGGCGGATATTTCAGCGTGGGGCTGGCAGGATGTAGTATCCTCATGGACCTGGCCGGGTTTTGTGGGAAAACCTGTAATTATTGAGGTATACAGCAGGGATGACGAAGTAGAGCTTATTCTTAATAACAGATGTATCGGCCGCAGATTGACAGGCAAGAAAAACCGCTATATTGCAGTTTTTGAAACAAAATATGAAGCAGGGGAACTAGTTGCGGTAGGATACCAAAATGGTGGCGAAAAATCCAGGTCGGTTTTAAAGACGGCCTCCGTACCGGCGTCAATAAGTTTGATGCCTGATAGAAGTGTACTGAAACCAAAATTCGGTGAGCTGTCATATATTACTGCCAGGCTCCTGGATAAAGATGGCAATATTGTCCATAATGCTTCTGATACTATATTTTTTACTGCTTCAGGCGTTGGTTCCCTCCTGGCCGTAGGCAGCGGTAACCCGGTATCCGAAGAGATGTATACGGGTAATCGGCGGAGGGTCCATGAGGGATGTGCCATGGCGGTTTTAAGAGCAAACGGCGAATTGGGAGAGATAACATTGACTGCTTCTGCCGAAGGCATGCCTGCTGAAAGTGTAACTATAAAGGTAAAATAATTACTGCTGTATTTTTCTATGGTTAAAAGATTTTCTGCCCTGGGAATAGTCGGCAATAATATGTCCTTTACCTTTAAGCTTGTATTTATATATCATTAGTCCGTCAAGCCCTACAGGCCCGCGTGCGTGAATCTTGTTTGTACTGATTCCGACTTCCGCGCCAAAGCCGTAGTTAAAGCCGTCACTGAACCTGGTTGAGACATTCCAGAATACATTTCCCGAGTCTACCAGGTTCATAAAGGCGGCCGCATTTTCAAAAGATGAGGTAACTATCGTATCCGTATGGCCTGAGCCATAGGTGTTAATATGTTCAATTGCTTCGTTAATATTTTCAACAATTTTTACGGACAGCTTGTAATCCAGGTATTCAGACCTCCAATCTTCTTCCGATGCCCCGGGTATGTCAAGAATTTTGACTGTTTTTTCACATCCAACAAGCACTACATCCTTTTTATCACTTTCATTTTTGAACGCCGGCAGAAAGCTTTTTGCAATGTTTTTGTGTACAAGCAGGGTTTCAAGGGCATTACATACTGCTGCATATTGTGTTTTAGAGTCAATTGCTATATCAACAGCCATACCGGTATCTGCCGTGCTGTCTATATAGCAGTGGCAGATTCCGTCTGCATGTCCCAATACGGGTATATTTGAATTATCCATTATATATTTGACAAATTCATTGGAACCCCTCGGGATAATGAGATCAATATATTCATCAAGCTTCAGCATTTCGCCTACATGGGCCCTTGTTTCCAGGAGCTGTATCCAGCCTTCGGGTATTCCGGCCATGTCAGAGGCATATGTAATTATATCTGCAAGTATCCTGTTGGTAAGCATTGCTTCACTTCCGCCTTTAAGCAAAACCGCATTTCCGCTTTTTAAACACAAGGCAGATATTTGCACAAGCGCGTCAGGCCTTGATTCAAAAATTATTCCTATAACCCCTATGGGACAGCTTACCTTATATAATTCCAAGCCTTCGTCAAGCTGTGTTGCCGTTTGTACGGAGCCAACAGGATCATTTATATTTATCAGATTTTCAATCCCGGAAATTACGCCGGATATTTTCTTTTCATCGAATTTGAGCCTTTTTAAAAGGGGTTTTGCAATATTTTCTTTTTCGCTTCTTATAAGATCCATGGTGTTGGCTTCAATTATTTCCTTCTGCCTTGCTTTTAATTGTGAAGCTATGGCCTTAAGAGCCTTATTTTTTATAATAGTACTTGCTGCAGCCAGCTTTATAGATGCTCTTTTTGCATTTGATGCCATATTATCTATTGACACTTTTCTACACCTTCCTTTATGCATAAAATTATGACACCATTATATAACATAATGTAATATAAAACAAAAAAAACCCTGCAAATCAATATGCAGGGCTTTTAATATTATATGATCAGCTATTTATAATTATAAGCCGTCATAGGTCTTTGATCTTTTTGAGCTTAGCAAACCTTGGCAGCCCGTCTTCAACCGGAGGCCTTGATTCTCCCTGTATCAAAGGAAGAGCATATTCGATGAATCCACTTTTAAGGCCATTGCCTTCTTCATTTATCCATTCTGGTGGAATCTTCTTTTCCTTATTGGCGACAGAGTTTAAGTCCAAAAGCTTAATGTTACATTTGTATTCACAACCTTCAACCCTTTCAAATGCAACCATTTTGTCGGTTTCGCCGTCAACTGCGTGCCGGACCGCCGCCCGGCCTGCCATAAATGCTTCATTCACATCGGTTAAAGAGCCAAGATGTGCCGCACACCTTTGGAGAAGGCTGAACTCTATGGCACGCACCTTGCATCCGACTTCCTTTTTAACATAACCTGCAAGGGTATATGCCAGTCCCCCCAATTGAGAGTGTCCAAAGGCGTCCTTTTGTTTTGCGGTGTCCGTACCGTACTCGGATATATAAGTGCCGTTCTTGTCTTTTGTCCCTTCAGATACCGCAACAATAACCTTTCCTGTTTTTTCATATACTTTTTTTACATCTGCAAGAAACTTGTCCATATTAAATGGAAGCTCCGGAAGGTATATAAGATCGGGTCCCAGCCCCTTGTCAGCAGCAAGGGCGGCAGCAGCCGTCAGCCATCCGGCATTCCTTCCCATGACTTCAAGAATAGCTACTATACCCGTATCGTAAACCCTGGCGTCTTGATATACTTCCATTGTTGAAGTTGCTATGTATTTTGCAGCACTTCCGTAGCCGGGACAATGGTCGGTACCAAAAAGGTCATTGTCAATAGTTTTGGGGACGCCCATTACCCTGCATTCGTATCCTGATTTTTGCATGAATTTGCTGATTTTATTACAGGTATCCATTGAATCATTTCCGCCATTGTAAAAAAAGTACCTTACTCCGTACTTTTTAAATACTTCAAGGATCCTTTTGTAATCGGTATCATCAGCATCAGCGTCCGCAAGCTTATAGCGAACCGAACCCAGTGCCGACGAAGGTGTGGTTTTTAGAAGATCAAGCTCTTTGATATCTTCATGTTCCATGTTATAAAAATTTTCATCAAGGATTCCCTTGATACCGTTCGCAAGACCATATACCTTTGTAATATCATTTTGATTCAATGCTTCCTGGATTACACCTGAAGCACTTGCATTAATAACAGATGTAGGTCCGCCGGATTGACCGAACATACATGTGCCGACAAGTCTTTTTGCCATAAATTATATACCTCCTGGTTTTAATTGTTTATATGTTAAAAAAAATGGTATTCCCTGTACCCAATTAATATATATATATCATAATGGTACATAAAAATCAATGAACATTGATATTTTTTTGTCAAATTAATTTATTTATATGATTGTTTACAATATATCTGTAATTTATGTAATTATAATACAAGCTGACTTGATAAATTTTTAACAAAAAGGCAAAATTGCTTTGATTTTGAGATGAAATCTGATAAAATTAGAATGATAAAAAGCATAAAACAGAAAACAAAAGATTCATACTGGCTGTAAAATAAATAGGCAGATCAGATTTTAAGTATATAAGTTTTCTGGCATATAAAAATATAATTAAGCGGAAGGAGTGCATTTAAAATGCCATTAGTAACATCGACAGAAATGTTTAAAAAGGCTTATGAAGGCGGGTATGCGATTGGAGCTTTTAATGTAAACAACATGGAAATAATCCAGGGAATAACCGAAGCGGCTATGGAAGAAAAGGCTCCCCTTATTCTCCAGGTGTCTGCGGGAGCAAGAAAGTATGCCAATCATACATATCTTATGAAATTGATTGAAGCTGCTCTTGAGGAAACCGGGCTTCCCATCTGTGTGCATCTTGATCACGGAGACACTTTTGAGCTCTGCAAATCCTGTATTGACGGCGGATTTACCTCAGTTATGATTGACGGTTCCCATCATGGGTTTGAAGAGAATATGAAGCTGACAAAGCAGGTTGTCGATTATGCCCACGATAAAGGTGTAGTAGTAGAAGGGGAATTGGGAAGGCTTGCGGGAATAGAAGATGCCGTTAATGTATCGGACGAAGACGCGGCTTTTACCGACCCCGACCAGGTTGAAGAATTCGTTAAAACCACCGGTGTTGATTCTCTGGCAATTGCCATAGGCACAAGTCATGGTGCATTTAAATTCAAAGGTGAGCCAAAACTCAGATTTGATATTCTTGAAGAAATACAAAAAAGACTTGCAGGCTTTCCGATAGTCCTGCACGGTGCGTCGTCTGTTGTCCCTGAATTTGTAGAAACCATAAACAAATATGGCGGAGACATGCCCGGAGCACAGGGAGTTCCGGAAGATATGCTCAGAAAGGCGGCAAGCATGGCCGTATGTAAAATCAACATTGATTCCGACCTGAGACTTGCCATGACGGCTGCAATAAGGGAGCATTTTGCAGTGAAACCTGATGATTTTGATCCGAGGAAATATTTAGGCCCTGCAAGAACTCAGATTAAAAATCTTGTCAGGCATAAAATTACCAATGTATTAGGCTGTAACGGCAGAGCATAAAAACCTGCTTACAGCCCTGAAAGCAAAAAACCGGAAGGACGAATCAAGGTATATAATATAAGCCAATTGCTGATAATATACCTTTGGATTCGTCCTTTTTTTTGCAATCATCGTTAAAAATTTGCCAGCCTGGTATATTAAAAAGAATAAAAGTCAATAATAGCTTCGAGGTGTTTGTCTATGAACAAAAGGGTAGGTATTCCCGGAGGATTATATTTTTATAAATTTTATCCCTTATGGGAAAGTTTTTTTAATGAACTTGGAATGGAAGCTGTTACTTCAATACCATCATGCAGAAAAATACTTGATGACGGTGTTAATGCATCAAATGACGAAGCATGCCTGCCTGTAAAAATGTATCATGGACATGTGATCCATTTAAAAGACAGGGTGGACATGCTTTTTATACCCAGGCTGACAAGCATTTCAAAAAATGAATATATATGTCCCAAGATAGGGGGGCTGCCTGATATGATAAGGCATGCTATAAAAAATCTGCCCCCTGTAATTGATGTTGAAATAAACTTACGGGATAAGGAAAAAAGTATACTGGAAGCTGTTTATAAAATTGCCCGGATATCGGGGATAAGCAAAAATAAGGCAAAAAGTGCATATTCAAAGGCACTATCTGATTACCGGGCTTTCAGGGAGAAGGTTAAAAGGGGAGTACTTCCTACTGATATACTGGAAAAGAAGATTTATCCCCTGCCTTCGAAGAGGATTGACACATATAAGGTGCTGTTACTGGGTCACCAATACAATATCTATGATGCCGGCATGAATATGAACATAATAAAGAAGCTTAAAAATAAGGGAGTAGAGGTTGTTACCATTGATATGTCCAGCAGCGGGGAGCTTAGAGAATATGCAAGCACACTGAATAAAAAAATGTTTTGGAATTTCGGTACATTGGCAATCGGCATGATTAATAAATGCATAAGGGAAAATAATATTGACGGAATAGTATATGTTATGACATTTGGATGCGGTATAGATTCATTTGTTTGCAGTATGGCTGAAAGAAGGATTCGTAAATTTTCAGAAATACCTTTTACTGTTATCACGCTTGACGAGCATACAGGCGAAGCAGGAGTTGATACAAGGATTGAAGCATTTACAGACATGATAAGCTGGAGGAGAGCTGATGAAAATAACTTTTCCGCACCTGGGTAATACTTATATATGCGTGAAGCCACTGCTTGATGAACTAAATATAGATTGTATAATTCCGCCTTTCAATAACAGGGAGGCCCTTGAATTGGGGACAAGACATGCACCTGAATGCTGCTGCCTTCCATTGAAAATCAATATTGGAAATTACCTCCAGGCATATAAAAAGGGTGCCGATACAATTCTTATGGCAGGCGGATGCGGACCTTGCAGGTTCGGATACTATTGTGAGCTCCAAAGGGAAATACTTGAAGACATGGGAATTGACATGAAGATAATAGTCCTGGAAGCACCATATGGCAATGTCTGGGAACTGGTAAGAAGGATCGTTAAGCTTACCGGAGCTTTCAACCTGCCAAAAATAATCTGGGCATTTAAAAATGCTTCCCGTATTGCTATCAGTGTGGATAAATTGGAAAAACTTTGCTTTAAAATCCGTCCACGGGAACTAAATAAAGGAGAAACGGATGGCGTCTATAAAAAGTTCAGGACAGAAGCGTTATCAGTAAAAGGGTTTAGGGGAATGGAAAAGCATATTGCTAAAACCTTTGACGAATTGAACAGCATTAAAATGAATAAGTCCATAGAACCTCTTAAAATCGGAATAGTAGGTGAAATATACACAACCGTTGACTCCAATACCAACTTTAATATTGAGGCCCGCCTGGGCAATCTCGGAATCCAGGTTGACAGGTCGGTTACGGTGAGCGGCTGGATTGTGGAGCATATGATAAAGAAAGCACTGCCTTTGCCCAGGGATATGGAGTTTGCAAAGGCGGCTTACCCTTATCTTGGTGCAATGATAGGCGGGCATGCCAGGGAAACTGTTGGTAATACGGTGCTTTATGCAAAAAACAATTATGACGGGATAATACAGATTTATCCCCTCACATGCATGCCGGAAATTGTAGCTGAAAGCATATTACCGGCTGTTGAAAAAGATTATGATATACCTGTTATGACATTGATTATAGATGAAATGACAGGTGAAGCAGGATATATGACAAGGGTGGAAGCATTTGCCGATTTACTTGAATCAAGAAGGAATAAAAACACGGGGCAAAAAGCTGGTTTTGATTTGACTTTAAGGAGTGGAAATATTTGAAAACTGATTGTTATATCGGAATTGACGTGGGTTCTGTTAGTACTAATATAGCAGTAATCGACAATAAAGGCAATATGCTTGACAAAATATATATAAGGACAGAGGGACAGCCAATTAAAGCGTTATGCAGCGCTATGGGAAAAATAGAAAAAAACTGGAGCAAAAGCCTTTATGTCCAGGGTGTCGGCACAACGGGCAGCGGCAGGCAGTTAGCTTCCGTTATACTCGGGGCCGATGTTGTAAAAAATGAAATAACTACCCATGCAATAGCAGCGCAAAAGCTTGTTGATGGAGTTCAGACCATTTTAGAAATAGGAGGACAGGATTCTAAGATTATCCTGATGAGGAACGGGCTTGTCTATGATTTTGCCATGAATACGGTATGTGCCGCAGGTACAGGTTCTTTCCTTGACAGGCAGGCTGCAAGGATGGGTTTTTCAATCAATGATTTTGGTAACCTTGCATTGAAATCAAGTTCTCCGGTACGTATAGCAGGCAGATGTGCTGTTTTTGCAGAATCGGATATGATACACAAGCAGCAGGCAGGACACAGTGCTGAAGACATTGTAGCAGGACTTTGTTATGCATTGGTCAGAAACTACCTGAATAATCTTGCCAAAGGCAAGGAAATCAGGGAAACAGTGGTTTTTCAAGGCGGTGTTGCTGCCAATGGAGGAATAGTTAAAGCATTTAAAAAGACACTTGGAACGGATATCATTATACCGGAGCATTATGATGTAATGGGCGCGTATGGAGCTGCTGTTATTGCCTGCAGTCAAAGAAAAATGAAAAAGACCAGCTTCCATGGATTTGGAGCCGTTAAAAAAGAATATACGGCAAAAGGTATAAAATGTGAGGATTGTTCAAATATGTGTGAAGTTATTGAAATTGCATCCGACGGAAAGGTTATAGCACGATGGGGGGACCGTTGCGGCAAATGGTCGGACATGAGGGCCGTTTAATATTGTCGTAATTCTATGCAATATGGCTTTGAAGTTTTCATATGACAAAATATGAAGAAAATTCAATACAATAGACAAATAATGAGTTGATTATATGTAAAAATTGACCTACACTATTAAAATAGAAAATGGTTTTTTTATTTGATATTGGGGGATAACCCTTTATTTCATTAAAGGTGCGTCCAATTAAACAGGCGGAGGTTATTTAAAAATGTCTAAAACAAAATATGTACAGGTTGGTACGGGAGGCAGGGCAAGATTTTTTTATGGTGCTGTTGCAAGTGATTTTAAGGATACTTCCCAGCTGCTAGCATTTTGTGATATAAATAAAGCCAGGATGGATTATTCAAATAGGATTCTGGAAAAGGAGTTTAATGCAAGGCCCGTAAAAACATATATGTCTCATGAGTTTGACCATATGGTCAGGAAAGAAAATCCCGATGCAGTTATAGTTACTTCAATAGACCGTACACATCATAGGTATATTGTCAGGGCCATGGAGTTAGGATGCGATGTAATTACTGAAAAGCCAATGACAGTGGATGAAGTAAAGTGCCAGGAAATTCTGGATGCTGTTAAAAAAACAGGACAAAACATAAGGGTTACTTTTAATTACAGGTATGCACCTCATAATACAAAGTTGAGGCAGCTCATTATGGACGGTACAATTGGCAAAATAAATTCGGTGCATTTTGAATGGCTTTTGGATACATTCCACGGAGCCGATTATTTTAGAAGATGGCACAGGGATAAAAGAAACAGCGGCGGATTGATGGTTCATAAATCCACACATCATTTTGATCTTGTCAACTTCTGGTTGGGAACACGGCCTGAAACTGTTTTCGGTATGGGGGACCTTATGTTTTATGGGCGTGAAAACGCTGAAAACAGGGGGATTACAAAGTTTTATTCAAGAGCACATAATAGTGAAAATGCCAAAGGTGATCCATTCGCATTGTATATGGAACAAAAGGAAAGATTAAAAGGGCTTTATCTTGATGCGGAGAGTGAGGATGGATATATACGCGACCAGAGTGTTTTTGGAGACGGAATAAGCATTGAAGATACTATGGGTGTTATGGTAAGGTATAAAAATAATGCAATCCTTACATACTCTCTTAATGCTTATATGCCATGGGAAGGCTTCAGGGTTAATTTCAACGGTACAAAGGGAAGGATAGAAGCCTCTATTGCTGAAAAGACTTATGTGAATGCAGGGGGTAAGGTGTCCGACGAGGGAGCGTTATCCTACAAAAAAATACTGGTGCTTCCCATTTTTAAAAAACCGTATGAGGTTGAAATTGAAGAAAAGGAAGGCGGACATGGCGGAGGAGACCCGGCACTGCTTAACGACATATTCGGAGAGCCAAAAGAGGATAAATTCAAAAGGGCGGCTTCACACGTGGACGGTGCCATGTCAATTCTGACAGGTATAGCAGCCAATAAATCCTTCAAAACAGGACTGCCCGTACAAATTGACAGCCTGGTAAATTTTCCTGATAAATAAACAAACAAGATATTACTTCAAATACTTTATAGGGCAAATACGGCAGAAAAAAATTTTTAGTTGCCCCATTTTTAAAAATAGGTTGGCAGACTTTTTCTTTATATGTTATAATATTTATATATTATAAATATTATAACATATAAAGAAGGTGGTGCTTGTATGGAGATGTATTCAATTTGTCATCGCAAGTTTATGAAGGCATCAGGTCATGTCAAAAGAATCAGAAGGGGACAGCTCCAGGAACTTGCCCTTTCCCCGAGCCAGTTTATGGTACTTAAAAATATTGGTGATAAAGAGGCAATTACAATTTCGGACATAAGCCAGGGAATACAGATTGAGAACAGTAATTTGACGGGAATAATAGACCAATTGGAAGAAAAAGGGTTTGTCAAAAGGATTGACGATGCGAAAGACAGGCGGCTCAAAAGATTGAGGCTGACTATGGAGGGCAGTAAAGTCAAGGAAGAAGCATTGAAGCAGTATGAAAGGTTTATAGAAAAAATTTATGGAAGCCTTCCCCAACACCAGATGGAGATGTTTATAGATATTCTTGATAAGCTTGAAAACGGCATAAGCTGAGAATAGGAGGTGTTGTTGGGTGAGTGGCATAAAACGTTATTTCTATAGCAGGTTTGAGCTTTTTGTCAAGCAAAACAAGGGAAAATATATAACAGGGGCTGTTGCAATTTTCCTGGTTAATATTATTGCTTTGATAATACCTAGGATAACCGGAAATACGGTAGATGCGTTGGATATCGGAGCAATAGATAACAATGGGCTGCTGAAAATTTCAGCTCTGATAGTACTTTTGGCACTGCTTGTTTTTTTTATGCACTATATATCAAGGCTGATGATTATAGGCACATCCAGCCTTTATGAAATGCTTGTAAGAAATGAGCTGTTTAAACACCTTGAAAAGCTGTCCATGAGTTTTTTCAACAGGAAAAGTGTAGGGGAGATTATGGCTTTATCCACCAATGACCTGAATGCGGTTAGAATGACATTGGGAAGAGGTATAATAATGCTTCTCAACACTGTTTTTCTTATTGTATCAAGTATAGTTATTGTGGGAACTACAATTGATTTTAAGCTTACAATTCTTGCTTTTGCACCATTTCCTGTTCTAATATTCATCATAGCCAGGTTTGGCGGAGTGATAAATAAAAGATTCAGAAAAGTCCAGGAATCGTTTGCGCATATAACAAGGAAAGCCCAGGAGAATATTTCGGGTATCAGGGTGGTAAAAGCTTTTAACCAGGAGAAAAATGAAATAAAAAGCTTTGAAGAGCTAAACATGGATAATTATAAAGCAGGTATGAGCCTTGTAAGAGTTTGGGGATTGTTTTTTCCGCTGATAACATTTTTATCAGCAATTTCTTTTTTTATCACCATGTATTTTGGCGGGCCCCTTGTGATAAAGGGGACAATCACTTTAGGAGACTTTATTGCATTTAACAGTTACATAGGAATGATTATACGCCCTGTGGGATTTATCGGAATGATTATTAACCAGGTACAGCAGGGAAGAGCTTCAATGGAGCGGATTGAAAAACTGTTCCAGGAAAGGCCTGATGTATCCGATAAGGAAGGTTTTGGCAAGCTTGAAAGAAGTATAAGGCTTAACAGGACTATTGAATTTAATAATGTAACCTTCTCCTACGGGCCCTCGAAAGCGCCCGCCTTGAATAATGTTTCATTTAAAATTAAGTCTGGTCAGACCGCTGCTTTTATTGGAAGCATAGGCAGTGGGAAAACCACAATTGCGGAGCTTATACTGAGATTTTACAACCCTCCGGGAAAGGGATTGATTTTAATCGGCGATGTTGACATTTTAGACATTCCTTTAAATGTATTAAGAGATAATATTGGATATGTTCCCCAGGACAACATACTTTTTTCAGCATCCATAAAGGATAATATAGGGTTCAATCCTTATGAAACAGACATTGAAGAGGTTTTGGAAAATGCCAGGATAAGCCATGTCTATAATAATATTATTGAGTTTCCGGATAAGTTTGACACAATGCTTGGTGAAAGAGGTGTCAACCTTTCGGGGGGACAGAAGCAAAGAGTATCCATTGCCAGGGCATTGACAGGCAATCCGGGGATTATAATACTTGATGATGCAATGTCTGCCGTCGACACACAAACAGAAGAGATGATACTGGTAAACCTTAAAAGCCTTATGAGGGACAAAACGGGCATAATTATTGCCCACAGGATTTCAACAATAAAGGAAGCGGATATTATCTTTGTAATGGACGAAGGTAAAATTGTGGAAAGAGGAACGCATATACAGCTTCTGAATAAAAGAGGATATTACAGCAGGATATATGAAAGGCAATTATTGGAGGATAAGATAGATAAATTTTAAGAGGAGGCAAAGTAATGTCTTTTGGTATGGGAGCCGGGCATTTTAGCGGAAAAGCAGCAAACAAGTTTTCAGAGGAAAAAAAAGTTAAGGATATCAATAAAACAATATACAAAAGGCTTATAAGGACAGGCAAGAAATACTGGAGCAGGTTTTTGGCAGGATTTTTGCTTATCATTGTCGTTTCAGTTATTAACCTTATCAGGCCATATTTTATGAAAACAGCAATTGACGATTATATAAAGGGATATGTAAATGGAGCTGTTGAAATTGAGAGGGCAATTTCAGGGGTGGAAAAGCTTGCTTTAATTTTTCTTTTAATTATGGCTGTTGAATTTGTTTTTAAATATTTGCATACCTACATACTTCAAAAAACGGGCAAAAAAATAATAATGGAGCTTCGGCAAAGAGTATTTTCACATATTCAAAAACTGCCTGTTTCCTTTTTTGATAGAAATCCTATAGGAAGGATTGTAACCAGAGTTACCAACGATACCGACGCAATCAATGAGATGTTTACCAATGTAGTGGTGGGTTTCCTGCAAAACATATTTTTAATGGCGGGAATTGTTGTTGTCATGCTCTCACTTAATACCAACCTTACACTTATAAGCTTTACGGTGCTGCCTTTTATGGTGGCTGTATCGGTCCTGTTCAGAAATAAGGCAAGAATTATTTTCAATGAAATAAGAACCAGGCTGGCAGCTATAAATGCTTTTTTTTCCGAGCATATTTCGGGAATGAAGATTATTCAAGCATTCAATATGCAGGAGAAGAAGCTTTCCGAGCTTGAAAAAATCAATAAAAAATATTATGAATCGAGCCTTAAACGGACAAGGCTTTTTGGAATTTTCAGACCCTTTATGGATGTGGTAAAATCACTGGCTCTTGCCCTGCTGTTATGGTATGGAGGCGGAAGGATAATAAAAGGGACCCTGGAATTCGGCACACTTTTTGCCTTTATCAGTTATATAAATATGTTTTTTCAACCTATCATGGAGCTCACGGAAAGGTATAATACACTCCAGGGGGCATTGGTTGCTTCGGACAGAATTTTTACACTTCTTGACACCAAAGCCGAACCGGAGCCTGTAAACCCTGTCAAACCGGAAAAAGCAGGAGGAAAGGTTGAGTTCAAAAATGTGTGGTTTGCATATGCTGGTGAGCGGTGGGTGTTAAAGGATGTTTCATTTGTAATAAATCCCGGACAATCGGCTGCCTTTGTCGGGGCAACAGGTGCGGGGAAGACATCAATTATTAATCTCATGTGCGGGTTTTATGAAAACCAAAGGGGAGAAATATTAATTGACGGTGTTAACATAAAGGATATGAAAAAGGAAGATTACCGCAAAAATATAGGACTGGTGCTGCAGGATGTCTTTTTATTTTCAGGTGATATTAAGACTAATATAGGCCTATTTGATAAGAATATAACGTTGGAGCGAATAAAGGAAGCTTCAGATTATGTGAATGCATCAAAGTATATTGAAAAGCTTCCAAAGGGTTATCTGAATCCGGTGAATGAAAGAGGCAGCGTTCTTTCCCTGGGGCAAAGGCAGCTTTTATCCTTTGCCAGGGCACTTTTAAAAAACCCTTCAATACTTGTAATGGATGAAGCAACGTCAAGTATTGATACCGAAACGGAACAGCTTATACAGGATGCGGTGGGTAAGCTTATGGAAGGAAGAACATCCATAGCAATAGCCCACAGGCTGTCTACCATTCAAAAGGCTGACAGGATAATGGTAATACATAAGGGTGAGCTTGTAGAGACTGGAAACCATCAGGAATTATTACAAAAAGAAGGGCTGTACTATAATTTGTACAGGCTCCAGTATAAAGAAGAATTGGAGGGTGCTTAGAATTTATTTCTCTCCGCATGAATTTCTTACTATCAATTGGGTAGGAATGGTAGTTTGGTAGATTTGTTTCTTTCCGTTAATCCTGCCAATTAAAATGTTTGCTGCGGTCTGGCCCATCAAAAATCCATTCTGGGCCACAGTGGTGAGGGGCGGATTTGTGTACCGGCATTGGGAGAGGTTATCAAATCCCACTATTCCAAAATCTTCTCCAATGGTAAAGCCATTTGACCTAAATGCCTTCAAACAATAAAATGCAACACTATCGTTGATGGCGAAAACGCCCAATGGCAAATGCTTTTTAAGGTGTGCAAGCTCCTGTTCCAGTTTTTCAAGATAAAACCTTTCCTTATATTTGTTATAAAATTTGATATCTTCGTCAACATGGATATTTGGAATGGGTTTAAAACCAAAATCCTCCAGTGCCTTTGAAAAACCGTTGAATCTTTCATTTATTGAGGAAAGATCATGCATGGTAGAAATAAAAACGAAATTTTCGTACCCCTGTTCCGCCAAATGCCTTGCAGCACTATAGGAACCTCCGTAATTATCGGAACCCACATAATCCACGTCATCAAGTCCGGGATTTCTATCCAGCAGTCCTAGTGCTATGTTTTTCTCCCGGAAATCATTCTTATAAGAACTTATTTTGCTATTTTCACTTGGAAAAATAAATATGCCTCCCGGATTGTCATTTAACATTTTTTTGATGCATTTTTGTTCTTCATCAGGGCTGCCGTCATAGCTGCAGACAATAGTTGAATAATTTTTTTTCCTTGATTCCTTTTCAAAGCCTGCAAGTATATTAATGCTGTGTTCATCTGTCAAATTGCTTAATATTAAACCAAGCACAAAATTTTTCTTATTTTTTCCGGTTATTGAATTGATAATTGTGCCTCTTCCCCGCACTCTATTGATATATCCTTCCTTTTCTAATTCACCTAAAGCCTGTCTGACAGGATACCTGCTGAGCTTATATTTTTCACACAGCTGTGATTCGGTCTCCATAAAATCCCCGGGTTTTAGGATACCGGAGAGTATTTTATTCTTTAAAAGCAATTTAAGCTGAATATACAGCGGTATATGAGAGCTTTTATTTAAATCCATAAAAAAAACAGCACCTTTATTTATTGTTTAAATGTATATGATATATTATATATCCATGACAAATAATACATTTATATACTAGTTTAAAAGCTGTTCAATGTCAATACATCGAACAGCTTTTAAAATAAGCATACTGCTTTTATTGTTTTAAATTGATACTTCAAGACATAATATTTTATTGTTACGGCATCACTTTATAACAACTTCCCTGCCGGTCCTTGCAGATTCGTAAATTGAATCAATAATTCTCATTATTTCCACACCGTCTTTTGCAGGGCTGATGCATTTTTTACCTTCCGTGATGCAATCTAAATAATGTCTTATTTCATTTTCAAATAATCCGTTGAAATTCAACTGGGTATCCATTGCAGGAGTTACATCTACCAGGTAGCCGTTCTGCTCCGAAAAGAGTTCCAATTGGGGAGAAAGCTTTGCTCCGGATTTTGTGCCAAACAGCTCTATATTACCGCAGTCTTCCTTAATATTGAGGCTGAAGCTTGTTTCCACATTGAGGACAGCACCGTTGTCAAACTTTATAACGGCAGCCGCCATATCTTCTACGTCAAATCCGTTTCCCGCATCTGCGGTCACATATTCTTTTGGATTTTTTATGCCCGGCCTGTCGCCAAGCTTGTCAAAGGCTACACCTGTTACGGATAGAGCTTTAGGATTGCCAAGCAAGTAGCGGACCAGGTCTATTACGTGTACACCCAAATCAATAAGGGGCCCTCCCCCCGATCTTTTTTTATCGCTGAACCAGCCGCCGGGGCATCCGTTCCTTCTTAAGTATGAGGCTTTTGAATAATATATTTCTCCCATATATCCGTTATTTATAAAATCTAAAAGGATTGCGGCATCATTTCCAAATCTCCGGACAAAGCCTATCATAAGAAGCTTACCTGACTCCTTTTCTGCTTTTAGCATGCCCCAAGCTTCCCGGCTGTTCATTGCCATAGGCTTTTCACACAGCACATGCTTTCCGCACTTTAGAGCCGCAACGGATATGGGGGCATGGGTATTATTCCAAGTGCAGACACTGACCGCACTAAGTTCTTGCAGCTTAAGCATCTCGTTGTAATCTGTAAATACATGGGGTATATTATATTTTTTTGCACAGCTTTCCGCCCTGGCCCTATTTATGTCACACACCGCATATAATTCACATCTCTCGTCGGCAAGGTAACCTTTTATATGGAATTCGCTTATCCCGCCTGCTCCTATGATTCCGGTTTTAATTTTATCCATTTTTATTCCTCCAGGCCTGCTTCACCGATTTTTTGCTTTAAAAAATCAACTGCGAGCTTGATATCTTTTGCCGGGTTATCTCCCACTTCTCTTTCAATAGTTAGAAATCCGTTAAATCCTATGGAATCCAATGCTTTAAGATATGGTATAAAATCCACGCTGCCTTCCCCCAAGGGGACTTCCCTGAAAGCCTCTGCAGACGGGTTGTCATCTTCAATCATTCCATACACGACTTCGGGACTTTTTTTACACAGCATGATACCGTCCTTTGCATGGGTATGCACAATATAGTCACCTAGTATATTTACAGCTTCTACCGGGTCGTCACCAGTTACCATTACAAGATTTGCCGGGTCCATATTGACTCTTACACCTTTTGAATCAAGGCTATCCAGGAATGATTTAAGGACCTCGGCCCTTTCAGGACCGGTTTCAATAGCGAAATAGGCACCTACACTGTCTCCATATTCAGCCAGGCTCTGACATGCCTTTCGCAATGTTTCCCATCTGGGATGCCTGCTGTCCTCGGGAACAACTCCTATATGGGTAGTAACAACATCGGTGTCAAGCTCTTTGGCAAGGTCCATTATTTTTTTGGATTTTTCAATCCTCCATATATTGTCCTCTTCGTCCACAAACCCATGTCCTCCCAGGTCACCGCAAATGGCTGAAATTTTTAGGCCGTAGGAATCAAGCATATTAAGAAATTCCTTTCTCTGCGCCCGGCTCAAATTTTCAGGTGCCATTTTTCCATTTGTTGCATAGAACTGAATACCCTGAGCACCTATCTCACTTGCTTTTTTTACTGCTTCCTTAATGTCAACACGAAAAGAATCGGTAATGACTCCAATTTTAAACGACATATTTTATCCTCCTTGTTTTAAAACATTTTGCTAATTTAAAATATTCAAATTTAACAAATCCAAATCTTATGATATAATTATTACTACGGCAAAAAATTTTGTTATTAATGTATTTTGCGCTGTAATATTATTATAAATAAATTAATAAAAAACTTCATGTTTTATCATGCTGTTTTTTAGCACAATATTGCTTTAGAAATGGGTGGATAATAAATTCAGGTTTATTATTTTACTGGTTGGTGGATATATGGATAATAAAAAATTATTGTATGAAAAAATTGATATTCTGAATCTCAGCTTTCCGGTAATATTCCATTACGATTGTGTAAATGCTGAAGACAGGTTTACCCGTCACTGGCATGAAAAAATGGAATTTTTATATTTTGTGGAAGGAGAGGGAGAAGTCATATGCAATGGAAAGGAAATTCCGGTTAATCCGGGTGTGCTCACCGTAATCAACAGTAATGAAATACATGAGGTGATTGCTATATCCGGCAAGCTTAAATACTATTGCATAATAATTGACAATCTCCTTTTTAAAGCAATGCATACCGATATTTGTGAAGCCAGATACATCAATCCCATTTATCAGAATCTTATCATTTTTGAAAACAGGATAGAAAAAGATAATGATATAAACCTGTGCATAGATAACATTGTAAAGGAATTCAATTTGAAAAGCCTTGGCTATGAATTATCTATAAAATCATATATATTCAGGTTAATGGTAATACTTTTAAGAAAACACACCTATACAACTATTACACCCAATGAATATAACACAAGGGTAAAAAACCTGGATAAAATAAACAGTATCCTGAAATATATTGAAAAAAATTATAATAGAAATATTAAAGTAGAGGATTTATGCCGTATGGCTAAATTGAGTAAATATTATTTTCTTCATTTATTTAAAAGGATAATGGGTAAGCCGGTAATTGATTATATAAACTATATAAGAATCAATAAGGCGGAGGAGATGCTCTTAAATTCGGATGCAAATATAACCGAAACAGCTTTTGAGTGCGGGTTTAACGATGCAAACTATTTCAGCAGGTTATTTAAAAAATATAAAAAAATGTCTCCTTCCCAGGTAAAGAAAGATCCATACAGTAAATAAAGCTTAAAAAACGGAGATTGGGATGAAAAATATAAATGATGCTAAAAAAATGATAAGCCAATCAAATAATATTGTGGCTTTTACCGGTGCGGGAGTTTCGACGGAAAGCAATATTCCGGACTTCAGGTCTGTTACGGGATTGTATAATAATGAAGAAAAATATGGCTATCCCCCTGAAGAGATACTAAGCAAAAGTTTTTTTGACAATAGCCCTGAAGCGTTTTACAGGTATTATAAAAGCAACCTTGTACATATTCACGCCAGACCCAATGATTGTCATCATGCATTGTGTGAACTTGAAAAAAAGGGAAAGCTTAAAGCTGTTGTTACTCAAAACATAGACGGACTTGACCGGTTAGCCGGTACTGTGAATGTTCTTGAACTCCATGGTTCCGTTTATCGGAATTACTGCATTAATTGCAGCAAAAAATACGGAGTGGGCCATATAGTTAATTGTACCGGTCCTGTTCCTCTGTGCAAAGAGTGCGGAGGAATCATAAGACCGGATATTGTATTATATGAAGAACAGCTTGACAGCCATATTATCAATAGGGCAGTCAATGCAATAAGGTGTGCGGATATACTGATTGTAATTGGTACAAGCCTTGTGGTTTATCCGGCAGCGGGGCTTTTGCACTATTACCGGGGAGATAATCTGATACTTGTCAATAAAACGCCTACCGCATTTGACAGCCTTGCAAAAATTGTGATAAATGATAAAGCCGGACCCATAATGATACGGTTGGCAGGTGATTTTATATGAGCAGCTGGGATGATTTGATCAAGCACTGCAATAGCTGCAGTAAATGCGGCCTTGGACTTGGCAGGACAAACATTGTAATAGAGAGAGGAAGCAGAAATGCTCCCATAGTACTCATAGGTGAGGGACCCGGAGAGCAGGAGGATAAACAGGGCTTGCCCTTTGTTGGTCCTGCCGGTAAATTATTGGATTTGCTTCTGGACGCATTGATGTTTTCTCCCGATGATTATTACATAGCTAATATAGTGAAATGCAGGCCGCCTGGAAATAGAGTGCCTACGGAAGAAGAGTCGAAAAAGTGCATTGTTTTTTTAAGAGAGCAGGTACGGCTTGTCAGGCCCTGTATAATTGTATGTATGGGCTCTACGGCTTCCAAGCATATAATTGATAAAGGTATAAAAATTACACAGGAAAGAGGAATATGGAGAAAAGTCAAAGGGTTTTACATATTGCCCACCTTTCACCCCGCCGCCATATTAAGGGATGAATCTAAAAAGGCGTTAATGTTCCGGGATTTTAAAAGTGTCAGGGAAAAGCTCAACAAAATCAAAAAATCCGACAGCTGATACTTGTGGAGGTCTGAATGGGAAAAATAGAGAAGCTTAATGAGTTTTACGAAAAATATAAGGAAGAATTCTGCAATGAACAGGTGGTTTTGGGAAATGGCAATCCGGATTCAAAAACCGTATTCATAGGTGAAGCTCCCGGCAAGGATGAAATCAAATATGGGAAGCCGTTTGTGGGTGCCGCAGGAAAAATCCTTACAGATTTTTTTGATAGCATGGGTTTGAAAAGGGATGATATTTATATTACAAATACTATAAAATACAGGCTGTGCAAAAAGAGCGTCAAGACCGGAAGACCGGTTAACAGGCCTGTAAGAACCGATGATATTACCAGGAACAGGGATTATTTGTATGAGGAACTGGTTTTATTAAATCCTGAATTGGTAGTTACCCTTGGCAACTCACCTTTAAAGGCTTTATTAGGCAATGCACGACCCATAGGAGATATCCACGGGGAATGTAAAAGCCTGATGGTTGATAAAATTGAGCGCAAGCTTTTTCCTTTATATCATCCTGCCAGTATTATATATAATAGAAGCCTTAACCAGGTTTATACAGAAGATTTGGATAAGCTTAAAAAAGTTATGGAAGAAATTTAATATCTATAAAGGCCTTAAAACAGCCCATGTGCTTTTTTAAACTGGAGAGGGGTAATTCCCTCATATTCTTTAAATATAGTACAGAAATAGCTTACACTGTTAAAACCGGCTCTTGCGGAGATTACTTTTAATGGCAGATTGGGTGAAGAAATAAGCATTTCCCTTACTTTTATCATTTTATAGCTTGTAAGATAATTAAAAGGGCTTATATTTAATACCTGCTTGAAAAGCCGGCACATATGCCGGGGAGTAACGTTTATTACCGATGCCATATCTTCAAGGGTGGGATTTTTTGAATAGTTGTTTTTTATAAAGTCAATTACAGGCTGGAGTCTTATATATCGTGTGTTTCTGGTTTTTGATACACCTGTGGTTATAACTTTATTTTTTAGCTCTATAATGAATTTATATAAAAGATATGAACATTCGAAGCCTCTAAAGGGATTTGACGATGTGGCCTTAGCATATATCTCATCTAAAATCGCTTCCAGGTAATGTGTTTTAAGCTTGGTATATATATTAAACTTTCCAAATTCAAACAGGTTTATCAAAGATGGAATAGCGCTGCCCTTAAATGTGATAAAATGTGTTTCCCAGGGGATGCTGGGATTAGTATTATAATACTCATGAGGGACATGGGGAAAAAAGAAAAAGCCTGTTTTTTCTTCAATTATATACTTCCTTTCTTCAACCAAAAGAACTCCTTTTCCCTTTACACAATGAAGCCAGTGATAGTCGGGGAATCCGTGGGGGCGGCATATGTACTGTTCATTTTTTCTGGTCCCGATGCTTGTCAAAATGAAAGGCAGCATGCCTTCCTCTTTTGTTATTATAGGTAAAAATAATTCATTCATTATATTTTCCCTTTTTGTTAAATAAAGTGTTGCTTTTTAACTTTAACAAATCCATTAATTAAGGCTACTGGTATTATTAATGTCCATATAGTTACACTATTTGCGAAAATAGTATTATTGAAATCAATGCTGTATTAATATATAATTTTATTATAGTATATATTGTAAGCATTATCAACAGAAAATAGCTAAAAAGCATAAAAGCTGCTATAGGTGTAATTATTTAAAATGGAGAGTAATATTTTTTAATAATTCCAATAGTTATAAAGATATGATGAAAAATCCGTTTTTCAAATAATACAAAAGAATATTAGTGTTAAAAAACTTATATAAACCTAAAAGCTTAATATGTAAGATATAAACTAAAAAGTTATAATGTAACATCAATGGTTTTTACAATATAATACTAAAAAGGGGATGAATCGGAGGAAGCAAATTGAATAAGCTATTATTGGCAGTAATATCAATTTTTTTATTATTTTTATTTAAAGGATGTGATAATAATATGCGAGCATATGATGAAAGCTTAATTACGGAAGGCAAAGATGTACCGCTTGTATTGGAAAAAGAGCCAAGTGAATATGAAATAAGAGAAGTAGGTAATCTGAATGTGCTGTACCAGTATGGGATGCCTGTTCCTTCCTTTGACACATGGGAAACACAGGAAGAGGGAAGATACCACTTATGCCTCACCGGAGACTGGAAGTTCAGATTTGAAGACATTCCTTATGAAGGCTCCTTATACCCTGCAACTAAAGAGAAGGAGGAATTGCTGAAAAATTCTGCCGGAATGGTTGAGAAATGGTATTCACCTTTGTACGGCGATGAAGGATGGAAAACCGTACAAGTACCACATGTATGGGATTTGGAAGACCTGGGGGATTATGACTGGTTCAGTTATAATACGGGCCAGTTTGATACGGATAAAGCATTTCAAAAGGAGTTTGGATGGTACCGGAAAACATTCAATATTGATAAGAATTTTATAAAGGATCGTTTTGTAAGGCTTAATTCCCTGGGTATTAACACACGTGCATGGATTTTTATTAACGGGCGGTATGCCGGAGTACACGACGGGGCATATGAATTTTTCTCAATGGATGTAAGCAAATATTTAAAGGAAGGTGAAAATACAATTGCCGTTAGAGTATGGAGAAGGCCCGTAAGACGGGGTACAAAAGAAGGAGATTTTATGGGTTCACCTTATAAAGCCTATAAAGACAGGCAGGGCACATTTGGCTCGACTGATCCTTTTTCATACGGAGGCATATACCGTGAAATCTGGATAGAATCAAGCAATAAGGCGTATGTCAGCAAAATCGTAACCAGGGCCGAAGACGGAGTACTTGATATGTATGCCGTGCTTCATAATGATTCGGACATGGACAGGGTTATTGATATTGAGTTTGACCCGGGTACAGGTGATAATAAAGAATCGGAAAAAATCAAATTAACGGCCGGCGAGGTAAAAGTTGTGCATAAAAAAATAAAAATACCCGGTGCGAAAGAGTGGAGTTATGCTGCTCCAAACATGTATAAGGGCAAGGTTGCATTGAAGGAAAAGCACAATTTGACCGACAGTCTAAGTGTCAAATACGGAATGCGCAAAATAAGGATTGAAGATGGGAAGATATACTTGAACGGCAACCGTATTTTATTAAAGGGCTTTGGATGGATGGAGGATTTTTATGACGTTGCTCGTGCAATTCCAAAGGATTTATATGAGTTCCATACAGACTTTATAAAGAATACGTTAAAGGCAAATTTTTTGCGTAATACCCACCACCCGCGCAATGCCATGGCATATGAACTGGCGAATGAGTACGGTTTAATGATAATGGAAGAAAACGCCATTGTATGGATTGGGGAAGCGGCAATGACATACCAGCTTTATAAATACAAACTGGTTGAGGCTATGACTGCGTCTGTTGTATGGAACAATATTAATCACCCAAGCATTATTATGTGGAGCTTAATGAATGAGCCCAGCAATGTGGAAAGCAGAATTATGGCACAAGCTTCAAAAATACTGAATGACATAACAAAAAGACTTGATATCCAAAAGCGTCCGACCACATTGGCGTTAAGAGGGGAAGGGCAGTGGTGGTCAAATATGGCCGAGCATGTTGATATTTTCAGCTTTAACCAAAAGCGTGACAGAATAACAACGGAAGAAGGCGGCCTGTTGTATAAATTGGAGCAAATTGAAAATAGATTTCCTCAAAAACCCATTGTTTTTTCAGAAAGCGGCAATTGGACAGGCAATTTTACAGATAAAAAAGAAAAAGAAGACATATTCAGGCAGTGGGAGGTTATCACATCGGAGCAATATAATTTAATCGGGTTTTCCATGTTTACATATAACGAATATAAAAATTGTAATTGGAGCATTGAGAAAACAGGTATTTCCAGGTACGGCGTGGTAAATTACAGGTTTTGTCCCGAAATGAAAGAGAACGGGGAAAAAAACAATATACCATATATGGAGTATTTGGGATATCATTTTAAAGACCTTTACAATCCGTATCCATATCCTGCTGCCAAATAGAATTTATGTCCATATAGTTATATTATATGCGAAAATAGTATTATTGAAAGGGCAGTGGTATTGTTATATAATATTAATGCAGTGTAAATAATATGTTGCTTGCTTGTACATATCAAATATAGAAATTTTATCTTAAAAAATGAAAGGAATAAATTATGAAAAATTACAAAAATGTATTGGGAAAAGCCTTAAGAATTATATATAAATTATAAACAAGAAATGGCATATTTTATTCCGTACGACCCTTAAAGAAAAAGTTTACAAAAGACAATGTAATCTTGCGTGCATATACAGCGATTTTAATAATATTGTATTTATTTCTGTAATGCAGAGAATATATAAAAGATTTGTATGATTAGGCAAAAAAATCAGGGCTATTAAGCAAGAAAAATGTTGAATATAAAGGTTTCACTGTTTTTTAAACAGGATTTTATAATTATTTGCAGATTCGTGAATCTAGTGGAATTACATAAAATTAAATAAATGGAGGGGGAAAGATGGATAAAAAAACAAAAGGTTTTATTGCAGTGCTGTCAGCAGTTTTAATGGTTTTTGCCGTTTTAGGGGGCTGTGGTGACAGCGATTCAAAAGACGTTGTTCAAACCGAGACAGAGGATAAAGGAGAAAGCAGGAACGGCGGAGAGAACGATAATGAGCAAAAGGGTGAACCGACCGTTATTGTTTTCGGACACCACAGGATTCAAGAAAGGGACAGCACATACAGGGATCCGGTTACGGGAGAGCCCACAATGGCGCCGGAAGCTTTTGAAGCAAATAAGAAAGCGAGAGAGGAAGTGCTGGATAAGCTTAACGTGGAGGTTAAATATATTAAATGGCCCGGCCCAATAGGGGAAGTACTGCTCCAGTCCGTTCTGGCAAACGACCCGTTGTGTGACATTGCTTTGTGCTGGGGAGGAAGCCAGATTACGCTTCTGTCTCAAAACATTATACAGAGGCTTGACCCCTATGAAGATATATTCACCTCCGACCCTGATGCCGATTGGATGTATGCCGATCCGGTATACGGCGGGAGGTATTTTATGAATTTTACCAGGCAGCATATCCCCTGGTGGCCTCTTGTCTACAATATCCAGTATATTGAAAGGGTGGAAGCCCTGAAAGAAAACGGGGAAACCGTATATCCTACGGATTTATGGAAGCGTGGGGAATGGACATGGTCAAAATTTGAGGAATATTTGAGTAAATTAAAGGAATATTACCAGAACAAACAGGCCCCCGTCAGGCCCGAAAAAATAATCCATCCCTTTCAGACGGATTACAGGTTTACTGCTATACAGGCAATACATTCAAATGGAGGCGTACTGGCCGGGCCCAATGGTTTCGAAGGAGATTCGGATGCTGCAAAGCAAGCCGTGGGGTATATTGAGAGCCTTTTTGCAAAAGGATTATGCACTTCCGTAAACTATGCAAACTCGCCTGTTCCGGGGTGGACATGGTCAACCAATGATTTTGGGAATGGAGAAACAGTATTTACAAATATTACTACATGGGGTGGAAGAGGTGCAAGTAAAAAGCTTTTATCCAGGGGCGAGTCTATGGGAATAATTCCCTTTCCCAGGCCCGACCACATGGCCGCCGATGATCCGGGATACCGGCACCCCGGAGAGCCAAGGGACCAGGCCATTGTATTAAAAGGGACGCCAGAAGAGCGTACCCGTTTGGCAATAGAGGCCTACAAGCTTTATATGCAGACATATTACAAAGCTATGGGTAATACCGATAAAGCGGCAGACTATTTGGATGCTACGGCAGAAACCGTTGCGTTAAATTTTTATGGATTGGATATATTCCATGAGAAAACCGGGGATGATATTTTAGACGCATTCAAAAGTATTACGGTTGACAAACCCAATGAGTATAGAGTTCTCATACCATGGGGCGGATACTGGAACAAGGATATTCTGGGCAACGCGATATGGCAGATGGAGGGATCGCCCAAGTATGCCGTAGCGGTAGAAGAGAAAAAATCAAGGATATTTGAGATGGAAGAGGAAATCAGAAACATTTTAAAATCTGGGGAATATAGAGACAACATAGCTCCCAAGCTTAAGCTTTTAGTACCTGAGCTGGCTTTTCCAAAAGGGACCGACCCATCTTCAATAAAGTGGGAGGAATATGTGGAAGCCGTGGACGGCATTGACGGAAATATTGATATTTCCGCCGGGACCATTGAGCTTAAGGATACCGACTTTAATAAAATCGGAAAGGGCAAGGTTGAAATTACCGTTTCAGACTTATCGGATAATGAGGCTAAAAAAGCCTTCGACATCTTTATATATGACCCGGATAATACAGACGCGCCTGTGCTGGTTGTTAAAGAGGAATACGAAAAGCTGGCCGTAGATGCGGATGTTTCAGAAATAAAATGGAAAAATTTCATAGATAAGGCTGTAGATAAGGACAATCTTGATCTAAAGAACAGGATCAAGGCTGATATTAGTGAGCTTGATATTACAACGGCAGGAACCTACAATGTGGAAATCAGCGTCTCAGATTTTGCAGGCAACGAAGCCAAAACAATTATTGAAGTTACGGTAGAAGATAAGGAGTAAATATTAATCTATTTTGTTTGTATTTTGAATCCTTTCAGGTCCCTTTATTTAAGCCATACGGGACCTGAAAGGAAATGTTACTCTTAAAGAGAAACGGACGGATTATTATTATGAGTAAGAAAAGAAAGTCATTAACAGTGTTATTTTTTATGTTTTGGGTATGTATATCTGTTTTTTTTGCATGGCCCGATACTGCTTTTTCCGGCAATGATGCAGGTTATTACGGCGGTTATTATGAAAGAACATATCTTGAGTATCTTGAGAAAAACGGATATATAATGGAAGGTCCGGAAGAAATGAGCCTGCCGCAAGTATCCGTCGATATAAAGTCTCATACCGTTTCTGAAGGGATGAAGGCACAATCGGAAGACGACGGGGTAATTACCGGGGATAATGGAAAGATTACATGGCATTTCAATATAGAAACACCCGGTTTTTATAATGTGGAAATAACTTATCTGCCAATCAAGGGAACCAATTCGGATATTGAAAGAAAATTATATATTAATAATACTATTTATTTTAAAGGCATGGAACAGATAATATTGAAAAGGTTGTGGGATAACAGCGGCAAAAAACCTATTATTGAAAGGTTTGGAAATGAAATCAGACCCATATCCTCCGAAATACCGGAATGGACAAAGGCATATGTTAGTGATTCCAGGAGAAGAAATCTCGAGCCCTATAAGTTTTACCTGGATACAGGAAGACATGCTCTTACCTTAGAGTCTGTAAAAGAGCCGGTTAAAATAGGGAAAATAGTTTTTAAAAAAGCCCCTGAACCTGAAAGCTACCGGGAAACAATAGATGCTTTGAAAGAAAAATACGATGTATATAAGGGTGAGAATATTATATGCCAGGCTGAAAGAATTGAAGGCGGTACTAAGAAAATTATGAAATCATCCCAATCAATAGGAGTTTTAACCGATTATACCAGTCCGGCAACGGTGCCATACCACCCTTACAAAATAAGGCTGAACACAATAGGAGGAAATAATTGGAGGATAACCGGTGATTTTATAAGGTGGCGGATAGAAGTTCCCGAAGAGGGATTATACAGGCTGTCGTTTCGTGCAAGGCAAAGCAGTAACCGTGGTGTAACCTCATATAGACTATTAAAGATAAACGGCAAAGTACCTTTTAAAGAAGCGGAAAAAATAAAATTTGAATTCAGTCCGAAATTTAAAAATTATATATTGGGTGATGAAACAGGAGAATACTTGTTTTACTTTAAAAAAGGCATGAATTATATTACGCTGGAATCTGTAATAGGTGATTTTGCAAGACCTCTTTCAGAGGTTGAAGAAAGCCTGTTTATCTTAAATGAATTATATAGAAAGACCATCCAGATCACAGGGCTTGTGCCGGATAGATATATTGATTATGAAATCAGCAAAAAAATACCCGGATATGCGGAACGTATAAAAGAGGAAAGTGAGCGGTTAAAAGGCATTGTAGAAGAGCTTGTCCGTATAACCGGTGAAAAAGGGCAAAAGACTGCAATTGTAGAAAAAATGGCCCTTCAGGCGGAAAGCATAGGCAATGATCCGGAAACGGTAATCAATGAATTAAATGCATTTAAAAGCAATATATCCGCACTGGGTACATGGATAATTTCCATTTCTGAAATGCCTCTGGAGATTGACAGTTTCACCCTGTTTTCTTTAAGCTCGAACATTCCTGAAGCACAAGCAGGTGTTTTTAAGAGGGTATACAATGGAATAGTAAGGTTTTTATCAACCTTTTTTGTTGATGAGACCAGGATTTCCAATACAGACGACAAAAATGCGTTAAAGGTTTGGGTACCGTCAGGATTTGACCAGGCCCAAATTATCAGAAGCCAAATAGACGACAGTTTTGTTACTGAAACAAACACGCAGGTAAACCTGCAGCTGATTCCGGAGGATGTGCTTTTACCTGCCACACTGGCAGGAACCGGACCGGACGTGGTTATCAGTCTTAACCAGGGGAAAATTATAGATTTTGCAGCAAGAAACGCACTGACCGACCTTTCAAAATTTGAAGGCTTTGACGAGAAGAGAAAGAAGTTTTTTGATAGTGCAATCAGGACTCTTACATTCCAGGGAGGAGTATATGCCCTGCCTGAGCAGCAATCGTTTTTAATGATGTTTTACCGCGAAGACATACTGGGCGAGTTAGGGCTGGAAGTACCGCAAACGTGGGATGAAGTGGAGAGTATGATATCAATACTGAATATTAACAACTATACATTTTTTATTCCGTACAATGAGATTTATCCCACACTGGTATTTCAACACGGAGAAGAAATGTACGGCGGAGAGGGAAATGATTACGGCATATCCAGCAGATTAAGTTCGGATAAATCCATGGATGCTTTCAGCAGGCTTACTAATTTTTTTACAAGCTACAGGCTGCCCGTGCAAGCTGATTTTTCCAACAGGTTCAGGACAGGGGAAATTCCTGCTGGAATAGCACAATATACTACGTTTAACCAGCTTGAAGTATTTGCACCCGAAATAAAAGGAATGTGGAATTTTGCTCCGGTGCCCGGTATACGCCAGGATGACGGGACTATAAATAATACCGTTGTAGCGACAACTCCGCAAAATAGTGCAATAATGATAAGTTCTAAAAATAAAAAAGCAGGATGGGATTTTATAAAGTGGTGGCTTGATACAGAAACCCAGGTAAGATATGCTAATACCTTGGAAGATGTAATGGGCATAGCGGCCAGATATGCGTCGGCAAATATTGATGTTGTCAGGCAGCTCCACTGGACTACAAAACAAAGCAGGCAGCTTGTGGAACAATTTGCATCTACCCAGGGAGTACCTGACGTACCAGGTGCGTATATGACTTCCAGAATGATTGATTATGCCTTCAAGGCGGTTGTTACCAGCGGGGATAATCCGCGTGAACAATTGTATTTGAAGGTTAAGGAGATTAATAAAGAGCTTACCAAAAAACGTAAGGAATTCAATCTGTCTTATTATAGAGAAAACGAATAGGAAAAGAGGTGTAGTATCTTGCCAGGAAAAACAGCATCTGTGTCAGGCACGGGATTAGAAAAGGTTTGGAAAGAACATAAAGAAAAGTATATACTTATAGCCCCATTTGCAGCATTGTTTATAGTGTTTACCGTTATTCCCGTTTTTGCTTCCATAGGAATCAGCTTTACATCGTTTAACATGTTGGAAAAGCCGACATTTGCAGGATTGAGCAATTACATAAACCTTTCCGTATTTGACGAAATTTTTTTGATAGCTATAAAGAATACACTGGTCTTTGCTATTATAACGGGACCGATAAGCTATCTTATGTGTTTTGGATTTGCATGGATCATAAATGAATTTCCACCCAAAATACGTGCATTTATGACACTGGTATTTTATGCCCCGTCTATTTCCGGCGGTGCTTTTATGATATGGAAGCTGATATTTTCCTCGGATATGTACGGCTATGCAAATGCATGGCTCATGAAATTAGGAATATTTTCGGATCCGGTGTTGTGGTTTGACACGAAAACGTATGTTATGCCCATACTGATTATTGTGCAGCTGTGGTTAAGCCTGGGCGTAAGCTTTTTGGCATTTATAGCCGGGTTTCAAAATGTGGACAAAAACTTGTATGATGCGGGTTTAATCGACGGAATAAAAAACAGGTGGCAGGAGCTGTGGTATATCACTTTGCCATATATGAAACCTCAGCTTCTGTTTGGGGCGGTAATGCAGATAACCGCATCCTTTTCCGTATCCGCCATATCCATACAACTGGCAGGATTTCCATCTGTAGAGTATGCGGGACATACCATACTTACACATCTTCATGATTATGGAACTATCAGGTATGAAATGGGCTATGCTTCAACTATAGCAGCAATACTTTTTTTTATTATGCTGTTTGCTAATATTATTGTCCAGAAATTGTTGAGAAGAGTGGGTGAATGATGTTATGGCAAAAATCAATTTAAAAAAACTATATTCAAATAAACTTAAAAAACGCACCAACAGGAATATTGCTGTTGATATTATCCTGGCGGTGCTGCTGGGATTATTCGGACTGTTTAGCCTGTGGCCCCTGGTGCTTATAACCAATAATGCCTTTAAGCCTTTAAATGAGATATTCCTGTTTCCGCCAAGATTATTTGTGCACAATCCCACTTTGAACAACTTTAGAGACTTAGGGGTAATAATGGGCAATTCCTGGGTTCCTGTTTCCAGGTATATATTTAATACTCTCTTTATAACTTTTTTAGGTACGCTGGGGATAGTAATAGTAAGTTCGATGGCGGCTTATCCTCTTGCAAAGTATACATTTCCCGGCTCTAAGGTTATGTCGAAACTGGTAGTCTATGCGCTTATGTTCAACAGTACCGTTACAGTGATACCAAACTACATAATAATTTCGAGGATCGGGCTTGTGGATACCCATTGGGCGCTTATACTGCCGGCGTTAAGCGGAACACTGGGACTATTCCTTATGAAGAATTTTATAGTTCAGATTCCTGATTCAATGCTGGAAGCCGCTAAAATTGACGGGGCCAATGAATATAAAACATACTGGACTATTATAATGCCTCTTTCCAAGCCGGCGTGGATAACATTAATTATTTTTACGTTTCAAGGCTTATGGGGTGCTACGGGAGGAACCTTCATATATACCGAGAAGCTAAAACCATTAAATTTTGCATTAATGCAGATAATACAAGCCGGTATAGCGAGAACAGGCGTAGCGGGAGCAGTAGCATTGTTATTGCTTTTGGTACCGATAATTGTTTTTATAGTCTCTCAGAGTAATGTTATTGAAACTATGGCATCTACAGGCATTAAAGGATAAAGCAGAGTATAGCATGGAAAGGTGTGTGGCTTATGAAGTTAAAATACATGACGCTGGTTTTGCTTTTTACCGCAAGTATTGTTTTTCCTTGCATACAGGCAGAAGCAGCATATACCCGGGAGACAAATTATACATATAATTTTTGGGGACAGGATAAAAGGAGTATTGCGGCTTTTGAGCTTGAAGATATAATTGACGGAGGCAGCTTAGGCAAGGTAAGGATGTCAAGCGCCGATGATGTATTTGCGGCAGGAGAACGTATATTCATTGTGGATTCTGCCGAGAGCCGTGTAAATGTTTTAGACCCGGAGTTCAATCTGATAACCTCAATAAAGCTTGTTAGGAATAAGGACAATAAAATAGTTGTAATTGGTGACAACAAGCAATTAATGCTTAACCAGCCTGAAGGAGTTTTTTTAAGTGAAAAGTTCAATGAGCTTTACATAGCCGATACGGGAGAAGAGCGCATTATTGTCCTTGACGGAGATAAGTATTATTTAAAAAGAATAATAGAAAAGCCTGCCAATATGGTAGGTGACACCTTATTTAAGCCGTCAAAGATTGTCGTGGATGAAACAGGCAGAATACTTACTGTTGTTCAGGACGGATACGAAGGTATTTTGGAGCTTGACAAAAACGGTTCTTTTTCAAGGTATTTTGGAGTAAACAAGCCCAAAGTGGATATTATAGATTATTTTTGGAGATCCTTTGCAAGTGACGAGCAGAAGAAAAAAATGGAGAAGCTGTTTGCTCCTTCATTCAATAATGTGGACATAGATGAAGAGGGCTTTGTATATGCTGTTACCTATGATGATTCAGCCAAGGACAAAGTGTTCAGGTTAAATTCCAAGGGAGAAAATGTACTGGTTGAAAAAGGCTATTTTACGGTAACAGGAGATATGCAGTATTTAGAAAACAAAGATAATGAATTTATAGATATAGCCGTTACCGATTATGGTGTGTATGCCGTATTGGACAGGAATACAGGAAGAATTTTTATTTATAATTTTGATGGCTTTTTAATAAACATATTCAATAAAAACGGCAATTTAAAGGGCAATTTAAAGGAAGCCGGAGGTATTGAATGGCTGGACAAAAAGCTTATTGTAACCGACAGGCAGCTGGCCTGCATGTTTGTGTTTCAACCTACCGAATTTGGCCGGATTGTTTTAGAGGCAGAGGAGCTTTACTTTAAAGGTAAATTCAATGAAGCTATTAAACTGTTTCAGAAAGCTATAAAGCTAAATTCAAATTATGATCTGGCTTACATAAATATTGGAAAAAACCATTTGTTAAATGATAATTATAAAGAAGCTATGTACTATTTCAAGCTGGGTAACAGCAGAAGTTATTATTCGCAGGCTTACAAGTATTACAGGGCGATAAAATTGCAGGAAAATTTTGGATGGCTCTTTGCATTTATTATTATTACAGCATTGTTGATTTTGTACTCGGAGTACCGGTACAACAAAAAAACAGCTTGAAAAAGAAGTGTAACTATGAGAGGGGGCAAATTTTGCTTATGGGTATTATTAGCGATGTCCGGTACATGTTTTATGTATTGTTTCACCCATTCGACGGATTTTTTGAAGTAAGATTCAGGAATAAGGGAAACTACGCTTTATCTGCAATAATAGTTTTGCTGTATGGTATAATCAGTATTTTTGATTACCAGTATAGAGGATTTATAATAAATTATAGTCCCCCATTTTATATGAATAGTATTTTTATATTTACTGTAGCCGTTTTTCCCATACTTTTGTTTATAATAAGCAACTGGAGCATAACCACATTATTTAACGGAAACGGCAAAATAAAAGACATATTTATAGTTATTGCCTATTCCCTTGTACCTAAACTCGTGTTTGACTTTATAAGAACCCTGTTGAGTAATGTAATAATACTGGATGAAGTGTTTATTCTCAACTCAATCGTCAATATAGGAACCATCTGGTTTTTCTTTCTTTTATTCTGCGGCTTGTGTGTTACACATGAATATACTGTTTTTACCAACATAGTAACCTTGATTGCAACTTTTGTTGCAGCCGTAATTATAATATTTCTTGTCATGCTGTATTTTATTCTTATGGGTAAGATTGTCGGTTTTGCTGCCGCGGTGTTTAGTGAAGTGTTTCAAAGGGGGATTGGAGGGTGAGAAAGAATAGAATTAGAAAACGGGTATTTTTGGTGCTTGGTATTGCAGCCATTTTTCTTTTTATATCCGGTGCTTTAACACAATATGGTATTGAAAAGCAAAAACTCCCGCAATTTAATAAAGTAGAGCTGTCAAAAACAATAAAAAACCTGGGGCAGGAAAATAATGACGTACTTTCTGCCGAAAGTAAAAAAAGAGAACTTTATATAAATACGGAAACCCTCAATATAAAAGTCGTTGATAAAGAAACAGGCTGTGAATGGAACAGCATATGCCTTGATGAGAATTCTAATGATTTAGACAAATCGCCCCTTGTCATAAAATTTATGGGTAAAGATAATTCTCTGTATGAATGGGATTCATATAAATATGCCGTAAAAAATAAAAGGTACGAGGTTAACCAGGTAAAAGACGGTTTTCAGATTGTTTTTGATTTTTTAGAAGTTGGGACCTACCGGCTGAATGAATATATACCCAAGAAAATATCCATTGAGAGATATGAAGAATTATTTGTAAAAAAGCTGGATGATAAGATAAAGGAAAATACTGTTACGCCAAAGCAGGCAAGCAGGTATAAAAATGCATTAAAAATGGCATATAAAAAGGATGAAGAAAATGGGTGTTATTTTATTGCAACTAATATCAATACCATTCCTTTGTCAATGGTTAAAACACTTGTAGAATTTGCAAAAACGGTTGAATATACTACCGATATGCTTATTGAGGACAGTTCACAGTTTGATTTGACCGTAGATATTATGGAGCCTGCAAGCTTTGCCGTTGCCATGGAAGTTACACTGGACGGCGATGATTTAAAAGTGAGGATACCCACCTATGAAATTGAGACAGGAAATGATTTTTACACCATCCAGAACATATCAATCCTGCCTTCGTTCGGTTATATACCGGCTGAAGAAATAAGTGAAGGCTATATATTTGTGCCCGACGGAAGCGGAGCATTATTCAAGCTCAATGATTACAACAGTAAATATCCTGAATATACACGGCCCGTATATAACAATACATATTATAATACCTTGTATAATTTATCTGAGTACCCGGAAAACATCCATATGCCGGTTTTTGGAATGTATTACACAAAAAATGCTGAAAACGGCGGTATTTCGCAAGGCTTTATGGGAATCATTGAAGAGGGGGCGGAGCTGGCTCACATAAATGTACAGCTGGGAACCCCGGATACGTCAAAAGGAGGAGTCCCATATAATAAAGTAGGAAGCAGCTTTGATTGCATGCAGTATTCCCGTGTGAGCATTTTCGGACCATATAGTGATAATCCGGCAAAATACCTGTCGTCGACAGGACTTATTGATGCGGATTATACAATCAGATACAAGCTGTTTGCCGAAAGAACAGACTATTATGATATGGCCGTGGCTTATCGTGAGCATCTTATTGAAAAGAACGGCCTGTTTTTATCCTATGAATTATCGCCTAAATTTTTCTTTGATGTAATTGGCACCCTCACACTGGAAGAGAGATTTTTAGGCATTCCGTATGAAAAACAGGTATCCATGACTGCATATGACGAGCTTTTAAAAATACTTGAAGATATGTCTTATATGGATAAAGTCATAGCCTATAAAGGCTTCTTCAATCCGGATATAACCAATACAAAACCCAGGGCAAACGGCAGCGAAAACGAATTTAACAAGCTTATTGAATATATTAATGATAATGATGAGTTATATTTTAATATTGATTTGATGCGGATAGCTAAAAAGGGCGACGGCTTCAGGGCAAGAAAGCATGCTGTTAAGGGATATGACAGCAAGCCTGTCGAATTCATGCCGTACAATTATGCAGTAGGCAGGTTTGGATACACACAAAAAATGAAGTCCCACCTTTTAAACCCTTTATATTTATCAGGTGTAACAAATGATTTCCTTAAATCCTACCAGCAATATAATAATATTTTTATCAATGATATGGGCTCTACTTATTATGCCCATTATAAACAGGATGAAAATGTCAGTCCAATTATTTCGGCAAATATACTAAAGAGCTGTTTGGATGAAATATCAAAGCAAAAAACCATTGCCCTGGATAATCCTAACATGGATAAAATAAAGTATGCCGAATATGCCGTCAATATTTCAAGGGAGAGCTCCGATTATGCCACCATGTATTGTTCGGTACCATTTAGGCACCTTGTTATGAATGGGTTAACACAATATACAACCCTTAATACAAACATGGCCGCCGACACAGGCAGCTATTTTATAATGCAGGCATTTGAAGCAGGTAGCATACCCAAATTCACAATAGCATATAAGAATATTGATATCCTGAAAAATACGGATTACAGCGATTATTTGTCAATACAATACTCCCTGCTTTCCGATAAAATAAAAGCCATGTATGATGAATATGTGAATGGTATCAAGAAAATAGGAACGAGGGAAATAACCGGCCATGAGATGCTGCAAAAAAATGTATTTAAAACTACTTACGGCTCGGGAACAACTGTAATTGTAAATTATAACAAGTTTCCCGTCGCTTTGGAAAAGGGCAAATACAAATTGGATGGGGTGGATTACATAATAATCCCCGGACATGGATTAGAATGAGGTGATGAACATATGCACATTATGGCAAAAGCAAGTAATATTATAAATAGGAAAAGTTCTATTTCGTATAGGACAAAAAGAAAAATAAACGGATGGATATTTTTAATGCCCTGGATAATAGGTTTTGTATTATTCTTTGTTATACCGCTTATAAATAATATTATATATTCGTTCCATATTGTTAGTGTGGGGGAAGCCGGCGGCATGGAAATGGAATTTAATGGCATACAAAATTATCTGGATCTGTTTAATGTGCAGGTATCAAGTAATGGACAGCAGTTTGCCAGGGTATTTGTCGATGAAAATATAAATATCCTGATTAATACACCGGTGATAGTTGTTTTCAGCTTGTTTGCAGCCATTTTAATCAATAACAGGTTTAAAGGCCGTTCTGTTGCAAGGGTAATTTTCTTTCTGCCTATTGTTATAGGGTTAAAAATCATAATGGATTTATTTATGGTAAGCTCAGGGGGTGATGTAACTGACGCTGTTGTAGATCAAACATTCAATACCGGTGCTATCCTTGATTTTTTACTTCAATACAGCTTTTTACCAATTGAAGTATCAAAATTTATTTCAAGTGTTGCTAATAACGTATTTAGCCTTATGCTCCAGGCAGGAGTCCAAACACTGGTGCTTTTAGCGGGTCTGCAGTCCATTAATACGACCCTTTACGAGGTAGCTGATATTGAAGGTGCCACAAAATATGAAATATTCTGGAAGATAACTCTGCCTCTGCTTTATAATGTTAGTATTTTTGCATTGGTATATACGTTTGTAGACCTGTTTTTAAATTCTTCAATATCAATTGAAATATACAACTTTGCTTTCAGGAAAAATAATATAGGCATTGGTTCCGCACTATCGGTTGCTTATTTGATAAATGTATTGATTGATCTTGTTTTGATATTGTTTATTTACAAGAAGGTGGTGTCTCTAAGCTATGGAAAACTATGAAGTAAAGCATGAGCAAAAGTTTTATTTATACAAGCTGAAAGCTGAAAAGCTTATCTACTGGGTGTTTTTTTATTCATTAATAATAGGGTTGTGTTTTGCCATATTATATCCTATTTTTAAGCTTATCCCGATGGTTTTTAATAATTTAGAGGATTTAGGGAATCCTGATATAATATGGGTGCCGAGGCAGTTTTCCATATTGAGCTTTAAAGCTGCTGTGAGATTGGTTTATAAAAATGGTATGCCCATGGTTTATTCTTTAGGTTATGCTCTTATAATAGCCTTAATACAAGTATTTATGAGTGCTATGGCCGGATACTCATTGGGCCGTGTGGATTTCAGGGGCAGAAAGATAATCTTTTTTCTTGTAATACTTACATTTGTTGTCCCAAGCCAGTCATTGCTGATATCACAGTACCTGCGGTTTAAAAATTTCGATATATTCGGCTTGATTACCTTAATAAACGGCGGGACAATAGATTTGATAAACAGGCAAGGCATTCTTTATATACTGGCACTTCTGGGTTTTGGCGTTAAACAGAGTCTGTTCATATTCATTTATAAACAGTTTTTTGAAGGCCTGCCAAATGAATTGGAAGAAGCAGCTTTTATTGACGGCTGTGGTTTTTATAAAACCTATTTTAGAATAGCATTGCCCAATTCCATACCGGCTACCATAACAGTGGCTATATTATCTTTTGTATGGAATTACGCCGATACTTATTATACGGGATACTTCCATCCCGACGGCCAGTACTTGAGTGTTATTCTTACTAATGTTTTCAGGCCGGCCAATATGCAGACGATTTTAAGAAGCCTGGATGTATGGTATGATGTTGCCGCGGCCAATGCTTTATCTTTTGATGCGGTAAAACAGGCCGCAGGCATTATTTATATGATACCGCTGCTTATAATATATTTTATTATACAAAAACGTATGATTGAAAACTTTGAGCGTTCCGGTATTGTAGGTTAAAGAAACGGCCGGGAGTTGAAAAGCGGAATGCAGGTTTGCGTGGATTTGGACCCGTTTAATTTGTTGAGAGAGAAAAATGTTTGAAAAAATTGTTGACAAAAGGTAAAGTAGATGTTAAGATATTAAAGCCGCTCAAGAGGAGCGGTAAAAGTATGTAAGCAGGAAAAAGTGGACCTTGAAAAGTGAACAG
>JANQLN010000130.1 GCA_028280575.1 Clostridia bacterium | reverse complement strand
TTTTTTTAAAAAACCCTTGACAACTATTAGCTGGTCTAAATTCATTCCCAATGATAACTGTTTCATTATACACATAAATCTTCTAAATGTTAAAAATGGAGAAACTCAAAAATCTATGGGTATTGACACAATATATTGTATATGGTAAAATCAAAACAACTAAATATTGTTGTTACAGGTGCTGGTGTTATAAGGATTGCTTTATAATAGAAAAGGGAAGCAGGTGAAAATCCTGCACGGTCCCGCCGCTGTAATGGGGAGATGCTTCATTTATGCCACTGTGGGTATACTTGAATGTTCAAGTTAATGGGAAGGTGTGAAGTGTTGTTGAGTCTGAGTCAGAAGACCTGCCTGTAATTTATGTTTTACCGGATCTACGGGTGATAGGGAGGGTAAAAGCAAAGGTTTATTATGTAATAAACGTCTTTGATTTTTTGCAGTATGACAAACGAAATTAGCGGATTTCGGAGTCATATTGTAACAATTGCTGCATTTTTTAAAAATGGTAACCTTTTGACTTTGTCTGTCGGAAGGTTATTTTTTATGCCAAAATCACGGTGGAAGTATATCAGTTGAAATGGAGATGAGGTAAATGGTCAGGGAAATAGTAAAAAGGGACGGAAGGCACGAGACTTTTGAAGCGGAGAAGATTACTCTTGCCATCTTCAAAGCAGCATCCGCGTGCGGAGGGAAGGACTACAACAGGGCGGTTAACCTGTGCCGGGAAGTGATGGAGCATGTGGAAAATTCTTATAGCGATACCATACCCGATGTAGAGGGAATCCAGGACATTGTGGAAAAGGTATTGATAGAAAACGGCCATGCAAAAACAGCCAAAGCATATATCCTTTACAGGGAAAAACGCAAAAGTGCCAGGGAAATAGATGCCTTGATAGATGCTACGATTGGAATGTTTTCAGATTACCTTGCCGACAAGGACTGGCAGATACAGGAGAATGCCAATACCCAGAAAAGCATCAACGGCCTTAACAATTATGTGCGGGAGGTATTTACAAAAAAATACTGGCTGTATGAAGTATATCCTGCAGAAGTCAGCAAAGCTCATGAAAGCGGGGATTGCCACATTCACGACCTGGGGTTTTTCGGGCCCTATTGTGCTGGATGGGATTTGCGTCAGCTGCTGCTGGAGGGATTCGGAGGAGTACCGGGGAAGATTGAAAGCAAGCCGGCTAAGCATTTACGCTCTTTTCTTGCACAAATTGTTAATTCAACCTTCACTACCCAGGGAGAAACAGCGGGAGCGCAGGCATGGTCAAGCTTTGATACATATTGTGCACCTTTTATCCGTATGGACAAAATGACCTATGCCCAGGTGAAGCAATGCCTGCAGGAATTTGTATTTAGCATCAATGTTCCCACCCGGGTCGGATTCCAGTGTCCTTTTTCCAACCTGACATTTGATATAAAAGTGCCTTCCACACTCCATGACGAGCCTGTGATTGTGAGCGGCAAATACACAAATGACAAATATGGGGATTTTCAGGATGAGATGGATACTTTCAACCGTGCATTTTGTGAAGTTATGCTGGAAGGTGATGCAAAGGGACGGGTTTTTACATTCCCCATTCCAACTATTAATATCACCGGCGATTTTGACTGGACCAATCCTGTAGTAGATGATTTTATGAAAATAACATGCAAATATGGCATACCCTATTTTGCTAATTATGTAAATTCCGATTTATCTCCTGAGGATGCAGTTTCAATGTGCTGCCGCCTGCGCCTTGACACAAGCGGGCTCAGGAAAAGGGGCGGCGGCCTTTTCGGGAGCAATCCCCTGACCGGTTCCATTGGAGTATTTACAATCAACCTTCCCAGAATCGGCTATTTATCAAAAACAAAAGGCGAATTCAAAAAAAGGCTTAGGAAAGTTGCCGAAATAGGCAGGACTTCCCTTGAAATTAAAAGAAAAATAATCGAGCAGCAGTCGGAGCGCGGCCTTTATCCTTATTCGTCCCATTATCTAAAGGATGTCAAAAAGAGGACAGGCCAGTACTGGTACAACCATTTCAGCACCATAGGAATAGTTGGTATGAACGAAGCTCTTTTAAACTTTATGGGAGAAGGCATTCATACGGAAGAGGGAAGGAGTTTCGCCCTTGAGATTATGCATTACCTGCGGGAGCTGCTGATGGAATTCCAGCAGGAGACAGGATATTTTTATAATCTTGAAGCCACGCCGGCGGAGGGTACTTCCTACCGGCTTGCCCTCCAGGATAAAAAGATGTTTCCCGGCATAATAGCTGCCGGCGATGAAGTGCCCTATTATACCAATTCCACACAGCTTCCTGCAAATTATACGGATGATATATTTGAAGTGTTCGACCTCCAGGATGAACTCCAGTTTCTCTACACGGGAGGTACGGTACAGCACCTCTACCTTGGCGAATCCATAGAGGACATAGAAGTTTGCAAAAATTTGATAAGCAAAATATTCCATAATTATAAAATGCCTTACATATCCATAACGCCCACCTTCAGTATTTGCAGCAGCCATGGTTACATAAAGGGTGAGCATTTCACCTGTCCCGAATGCGGCGGGAAGGCTGAGGTTTGGTCGAGGGTTACAGGATATCTCCGTCCTGTGCAGAATTTTAATATAGGCAAACGTGAAGAATATATGGAACGCAAAAAAAGTAATATTCAGGAGATGGTTTCATGAGGATAGCAGGCTTTATAAAGACATCCTTTGTTGATTATCCGGGAAAGATTGCAGCCGTGGTTTTTACAGCGGGCTGCAACTTAAATTGTATCTATTGCCACAACCGCCATATTATAGACAATACATCTGAAACACAAGCCTATTCATGGGAGCATGTGCTAAGCCATATTAAAAAAAGGCGCGGATTAATTGACGGGGTTGTAATAAGCGGAGGTGAGCCTACTATTCAAAAAGGGCTTATACCTTTTATGGAAAAAATTAAAAGCCTTGGGTATTTGATAAAGCTTGATACAAACGGAACAAATCCTCATGTCCTGGAGGAGATTGTTCAAAAAGGACTTGCAGATTATATTTCAATGGACCTGAAATCTCCGTTTGATAAGTACGACATGATTTGCGGGTGTAAAGTGGAATGCAGGAAAATAAGCAAGAGTATGGAGCTGCTTAAAAGCTGTGGTGTGGACCATGAATACCGCACAACCCTTTGCGGGCTTTTAGATGCGGATGATGTATTAAATATGGCAGGTATGGCCGGGGAAGATAAAAAAAGTGCATATATTGTGCAGAAGTGCCGGGAAACAGAGGGATTTTCACATAAGCTGTGCATTGGGGAAGAACAGTGGAAATTGTCCTATCTGCCGAAGCTGGAGGGCAAAATATCCGGCCGTATTGCTGCAAGGGGGTTTTCAAAATAAGTATTTGATTTTTTCAAGTATAAGTGATACCATATGTATAGTGGTATATACCACTATACATATGGTGAGGTGAATTTTTATTATGACTAAAATGTGGAAAGAAATATTTCAACAGCCAGAGGCTTTAAAAAGCTGCATTGAAACTAATGAAAGAGCTGTCAGGGAAATAGCGGACGCATTAAACGAAGCAGATATAAGTTCGGTAGTTATTGCCGCAAGAGGAACATCAGACCACGCAGCAGTATATGGGAAATATATTATTGAGTACAAATTGGGTATTCCGGTGGCATTAGCTGCCCCCTCCATTTTTACGGCCTACAAAGGGACTTTAAAGATGAAAAACTGTCTGGTGGCTGCAATATCACAGTCAGGCGAGGCAGAGGATGTTCTGGAGGTTATAAAAGCTGCAAACAGTCAAGGTGCAATTACTTTGGGTATCACAAATTTTGTGGATTCTCCCATAGCAAAGGAGTGCAGGTTTCATTTATTTACAAATGCCGGGGTGGAACAAAGTGTGGCGGCAACAAAAACTTTTACAACCCAGCTTGCTTCAATTGCCCAGCTGGTTGCACACTGGTCGGGTGACGAGAACCTGGCAAAAATGCTCAAAACCATACCGGAAAATGTTTCTAAAGTGCTTTGTCAAAAGGAAGCTGTAATAACAAAGGTCCAGAGATACAGATACATGGAGGAATGCTTTGTGCTGGCAAGGGGGATAAATTATTCAATTTCATTGGAAGCGGCACTGAAAATACAGGAGACCAATTATGTAAGGGCAAAAGGCTATGCCACATCTGATTTTCACCATGGCCCCTTTGCAATGGTTGAGAAGGATATGCCCGTTATTGTTTTTGCACCGGAAGGGCCTTCTTTAAAAGATGTGAAAGAAATGACAGATAAGCTCATTTCCGTAGGAGCAGAAGTAATAATTGTATCGAATAATGATGAAATATGTGAAATGGGGAATGTATCCTTTAAAATACCCAAAACGGAAAATGATATGATATCACCTTTTTACAATGTAGTCCTTGCCCAGATGTTTGCATGCCAGCTGTCTCTTGCAAAGGGACTTGATCCCGACAGGCCCAGGGGACTTAATAAGGTTACTATTACAAGATAAGCAATACAAATTGAGCATTTTTGCATTGTGTTCCTTGCTTAAAACCGATTAAGGCGCAAAGTGCTCAATTTGCTTATAGCCTTTTTTTATGTTATAATCGTAGATGTAATACATCATACATTAGTCATGAAGGAGAAAAAATGGTTATCAAGCCTATTAAGAAAAAAAGTGTAAGCGATGAGGTGCTGGAGCAGATCAAATCCCAGATTATTTCCGGGTATTGGGCTCCAGGTACAAAAATACCCGGTGAGATTGAGCTTACAAAGCTGTTTGAAGTTAGCCGTGTGTCTGTGCGCGAGGCCATTCACCGGTTGGTAGGAATGGGAGTTCTTACTGTAAAAAGGGGTGAAGGCACCTTTGTAACCGAGATGCTTCCCAAAGATTATTTCAACAGCTTGCTGTCCATACTCATGGTTGAGGGAGACAGCCTTCTCGACATACTGGAATTCAGGTCTGTGGTTGAAGTGCAAAGCGCAGGGTTTGCTGCATTAAGAGCCGGCGAAAAAGATATAAGAAGAATGGAGGAGATACTCGGGAGGATGGAGGAAAAAAAGGGCAATTATGCTGAGTTTGCAAAAGAGGATCTTAACTTTCATACGGCCGTTTCAATGGCTGCACACAACAGTGTTATTGTCAAGGTAAATGCAATAATACATGATATGCTCCAGGTTGCAATGGAGCAGATTGTAAGTAAATCGGGTTTTGAAGGCGGACTTTATTACCACAAAAAGATTCTTGAGGCAATAAAGAACAAGAACAGGATTGCCGCTATGGAAATAATGCAGGCCCATATTGATGTTACCATAGAAAGAATGAAGCAGGACTATGCCGGCAAATAAAAAATTTAAAGGGGGAATGTTATATGAAACGCTGCATAAAGGAGTTAAAATCCATAGCAAAGAGTGTACGCCATGATATAATTAAAATGGTTGGTGTAGGCAAGACAGGCCATATTGGGGGCTCATGCTCCATTGCCGACATTATTACGGTACTCTATTTCCATAAGATGAGGCTTGACCCCCAAAACCCTGGATGGAAGGACAGGGACAGGTTTATTCTAAGCAAAGGCCATTCCGCGCTGGCCCAATATGCGGTACTGGCCAGATTGGGATTTTTCCCCCGGGAAGAGCTGGATAGGCTTAAATGCCTTGGTTCCATGCTCCAGGGACATCCTGATATGAACAAAACACCGGGTATTGAAGCAAATACGGGTTCACTGGGGCAGGGACTTTCAATTTCATGCGGGATTGCTGCGGGAGCCAGGCTTGATAAGAAAGACTACAGGGTATACTGTATAGTAGGGGACGGTGAAATGGGAGAAGGGCAGATATGGGAAGCTGCTATGGCTGCGGCGCACCATAAGCTTGACAACCTGACGGCAATACTTGACAGAAACGGTATACAGGCCATGGGACATACTTCAGAACGCTTTGATACAAGTCCCCTTGAGGATAAATGGGAAGCATTCGGCTGGCATGTAATTGTGATTGACGGACATGATATGAAACAGATTATAGAGGCCCTTGATGCTGCCGGCAGCGTGAAAGGCAAACCTGTTATGATTATTGCAAATACGGTGAAAGGCAAGGGAGTGAGCTTTGCTGAAAATAACGCGGCCTACCATAACGGGTCTATGACAAAGGAGCAGTACGATTTGGCCTGTGATGAACTAAGCTCTTTAGGAGGTGGGTATAAATGTTTTTGAAAAGCCAGAGACAGGTATATGGTGAAACACTTGTAGAATTGGGCAGGGAAAACAGCAAAATTGTAGTGCTTGATGCGGACCTTTGCAAATCCACTATGGGCTGCCTATTTGAAGAGGCTTTTTCTGAAAGGCATTTTGAAATGGGAATAGCCGAGCAAAATATGGCTTCTTTTGCCGCCGGACTTTCGTTAACAGGCAAGATTCCCTTCATTAATTCCTTTGCGGTGTTTATGTCGGGGAGGGCCTATGACCAGATTCGCCAGAGCATATGCATAGGGAAGCTCAATGTAAAGATAGTCGGCTCAAGCTACGGGTTTTCCGATTACGGTGACGGGGCTACACACCAGTCGGTTGAAGATATTGCAATAATGAGGGCAATACCAAACATAGCCGTACTTGCACCGTGTGACGGCATTGAAACAAAAAAGATGGTAAAAGCGGCGGTTGAATATGAAGGACCCTTGTACATAAGGCTTAATAGAAACCCCCTTCCGGACATATATCCTGAGAATGAGGAATTTGTTATTGGAAAACCCTGTGTGATAAGGGATGGAAAAGACATTGCGGTTTTTGCGCATGGATTTATGGTATCAATGGCCGTAAATGCGGCTGAGCTCTTAGAAAAAAAAGGCATATCCTTAAAGGTTGTAAATGTAAGCACCCTTAAACCTCTTGATGATAATATGATTATTGAACACTGCAAGGGTATGAAAGGCATAATAACAGCCGAGGAGCACTCTCTTACAGGCGGGCTGGGGGATGCCGTAACCGGTATCATGAGGGGAAAGCCGGTACCTGTAGAAACTATAGGCATAAAGGATTGTTTCGGACAATCGGCGCTGACCTATGAAGACCTTTTGGAATACTATGGGCTGACTGAAAAGGAGATTGTCAAGGCCGTTGAAAGGATTTCATAATCAATGCAGGATATAGATTAGGACCACATTTTATTTAATAGGGGGTAATTTATGGATACAATGAAAGCTGTAATAAAATATGATAATGTTGCAGGTGCAACAGAGGTAAGGGAAATTCCCATACCTCAAACAGGCCCGAAGGATGTGCTGGTAAAAGCTGCATATATAGGGGTTTGCGGAACAGACCCCCACATGCACCTGAACAAAGTTTCATTTAAAATGAATGTACCGCTGGTTTTTGGGCATGAGTTTGCAGGCACAATTGAAAAGGTAGGAAAAGAAGTGACAGGTTACCGGGTTGGAGACAGGGTCACTGCCGAGACCCATGCGGATTATTGCGGGGAGTGTACACTTTGCCGTACTAATAAATACCATCTTTGCAGAGAACGCAAGGGCTACGGATTCCACACCCATGGAGCCTTTGCAAAATATGTGAAGGTGCCTGCAAGAATCCTGCACAGGCTTCCCGACGAAGTCGGATTAAAGGAGGCAAGTCTTATTGAGCCCATTTGTGTTGCTTACAAATCGGTGATAATAAATAGTAATGTGCACCCAGGTGACACTGTTGTTGTAATAGGACCTGGCCCTATAGGACTGCTTTGTGTAAAAATGGCCCGGATTGCCGGTGCCGGTAATATAGTTGCAATAGGAACGGAGGGTGACGACCGGCGTCTTGATATTGCAAGGGGATATGGGGCAACAAAGGTTATAAATAGCAGCAAGGAAAACCCTGCAGATTACATAATGGGACTTGGGGACAAATACGGGGCCGACCTTGTAGTGGACACGGCAGGCTCATCCCCTACACTTGCCCTTTCCATGGAAGTGGTAAGGCCTGAGGGGCAGATAACAAAGATAGGGTGGGGGCCAAAGCCTGTTGGACTAAGCCTTGACCCCCTTATAGCCAAATCAGTAACACTAAAGGGGCATTTTTCCCATACATGGGATGTGTGGGAAAAATGCCTGGCTTTGATTGCAAACGGGCAGGTCGATTTAAAACCCCTTATTACCCATGAGCTTTCAATAAGTGATTGGGAAAAAGGCTTTGAGCTTGTTGAAACAAAAGAGGCTTTAAAGGTTGTATTGACACCTGAGGATTAATGCCAGAACAGTATGGCAGTTGTTAAGGCAGGCTGCTCAAAGCAAGAGGGAGCAATAGAAATTAAGGAGTTAAAATTTATGGGTAAAAAAATGAAAGCTGCCGTAATGACAGAGGTTGGTAGAATTGATTATATGGAAAAGGATATACCCGTGCCAAAAGACAATGAAGTACTTGTCAAGGTTAAGCATGTAGGCTTGTGCGGTTCGGATATACATTATTACCGGCACGGCAGGATAGGTGATTTTGTAGTGGAAGGACCTATAATCCTTGGCCATGAGAGTTCCGGAGAGGTTGTGGAGGCAGGTAGGGATGTAAAGGGATTGAAGGAGGGGGACCTTGTGTCTATGGAGCCTGGAATTCCCTGCGGTAAATGCGGCTTCTGCAAATCAGGAAAGTATAACCTGTGCCCGGATGTAGTATTTATGGCTACTCCTCCATATGACGGCGCCTTTGTAGAATATGTGGCATATCCGGAGGAAATGGCATTCAAGCTGCCTGGAAATATGGACACTGTTGAAGGTGCGCTTATTGAGCCCCTTGCCGTAGGATTTCATGCTGCAAAACAGGCAAAGGCAGGAATAGGAAAGAACGCAGTGATACTCGGAGCAGGGTGCATAGGCCTTGTAACAATGATGACCCTTAAGGCTATGGGCATCCCGGAAGTTTATATGACCGACATGGTGCCAAAACGCCTTCAAAAGGCAATTGAGCTTGGCGCGGCGGGAGCATTCAAAGCAGATGAAACGGATGTGGCTGCCAAGATAGAGGAACTGACCGGTTGCAGCGGGGTTGACATGGTATTTGAAACAGCGGGAAGCAAGGCTGCCACCCAGCAGACAGTCGAGCTTGTGAAGCGCGGGGGTATTATAGTACTGGTGGGCATGGCCCCTGAAGCCCTGGTGCCATATGACCTTGGAAAGCTTATATCAAAAGAGGCAGGCATAAATACCGTATTCAGGTACAGGAACCTTTACCCTGATGCAATCAGGGCAGTTGCCGACGGTCTTATCCCATTAAAGGAAATTATCACTCATACCTATCCTTTCAGTGAAGTTGAAAAGGCCATTGAGTGCAGCATTAATAATAAGGATGACGTGGTGAAAGCCATCATTGAGATATAAGCTGCCTGTGCCAAGGGGACGCTTCTTATGGCACATTCTGTAGAATGTGCCATAAGAGACATCCCCTTGACACGCAGAGGGCTATGTTATATTTATGTCCAGCCTTATATTTTCACTGCCTGGGGCCAGCATTTTTGTAAGGGCCATGCCGTCCTTTAAGCCGTTCCCGTAAAAGAATACCCTGGTTAAGGTCCTTTTCCACAGGCAGGCGTCGG
>JANQLN010000129.1 GCA_028280575.1 Clostridia bacterium | reverse complement strand
TTTTTTTAAAAAACCCTTGACAACTATTAGCTGGTCTAAATTCATTCCCAATGATAACTGTTTCATTATACACATAAATCTTCTAAATGTTAAAAATGGGGAAACTCAAACCACGTTTTTTTAAGTTCCCCCGCATTTTCATGCCTAACATCATATCCTGTTATTATTCTTTAGGCCGTATTTTGCTTCTGTATTCCCGAGGCGTATAACCCAGCTTTTTTTTGAACACCCTATCAAAATAGTTGATATTGCAAAAGCCTGTAATCTCGGCTATCTTAGTTATCGAATTCCCGGAATCCTTCAAAAGCTGGACAGATGCATTAATTCGAATTTCATTGATGTATTCTGTCGGTGTTTTTCCAGTTACTTTCTTAAAATACCTTGTGAAATGAGACGGGCTCATGGCAACCTGCCTGCAAAGGTCTTTTGTGTAAATTTTTTCCGCATAGTGCCTGTCGATAAAATCCAGTACGGGCTTTAAAATCATAAAGTCATGGGCAAGCTTGATAAATTGTTCATGACCTATTATTTCATTTTTATAATATCTTATTAAAGAGGTAACAATTCTATAAACACAAGCCTTGATAGGCATTTCATATAGTACGTCCTGATTGGTAAACTCACTGTAAGCCTTTGTCATACAATCATTTAATTCCTTCCAAAGTACATGGGAAGCTTTAAAATGATTCATAATATTTTTGGATGTTACGAATAAATTATAAATATATTGCGTGTCAGGTCTTTCAACCGCATTCGATAAAAAGAATTTATCAAATACCATGCCCATTATTGAAGCTTCACAGCCGGGAATGGAATAGACAGAATGTATGCTTCTGCTGTTTATATATATAATATCATCCTGTACTCCATAAAAATTTTCTTGGCCAATTTTAACTGCTGCTTTACCTTTAAGTATTTTTATTAATTCAATATGATCATGCCAGTGGGGATGAACAAGACAATTTACCCCTTTTTGAATTGTCATTCGAAAAGATAAATTTTTCTCATTATGCTTATAAATGTTTTCCCTACCCATGCTCCCTCCCCCATTGCATTGCATATCTTTTCCCATATTATATCAAAATAAAATGAAAAGCAAAATAGTATAAATTTTAAGCATAATCATCTATATTAAAGAAAATTGCCATATTATATAATGATGAGGCTATCCAAAATAATTGTTTTTAAAAGTGAAAGCGGGGTATTAGTATGCATTTGCCAAATATATGGGGTCCGGGAAGCTTATTTGCTTTTTCAGGCCTGGACGGAGAAAATACTTATGGGAATAGTCTGGCAGGAACATTATCACCTGAAGGCGTCGGCGTGATTTTTAATACAAAGACGAGAAGGCAGCTAAGATTTTGTTTAAAGGATATTAAAGATATTAATTATGAGGTTGTAGCTTCAGACATTATAATATTGAAGGTGAAAGAAAAGCATTCCGGAAAAGAAAGTGCGGTCAGGCTGGCATTTTATTCACAGGATACGGTTGTAGGTTCAACCATCCATTCGGCCGTCCCTTATATATTTGCTGAAGGATGCGTCCAACCTGAGTATAAGGAAAATATGACAATAATTTCTGCGGATGGAGAATATACTGCTTTTGCAAAACAACACGCAAACGGGGTTATTCAATTTGCATTTTCCTATAGCAAACAATCAAAACAGCATGCGGCAAAGCAAGCTGAAAGTGCCTTGAAGGCCGACATTGACGAACTGGTTAATAAAAAAATAAACTTTTTCAAAAAGCTTCCTAAAAAAAATGACATAAGTAAAGCTGTAGAGAGAACAATGTATAAATGCTTTTCGGTAATGAAATCCCAGGTATATACACCTGAAGGAATGTTCAAAACTCTTTGTACAACTCCAGACCGCCTGCCCCATAAGGCCGTATGGCTATGGGATTCGGTTTTTCACGCCATAGGTAATAAATATATTTCCAAGGAGCTTGCATATGAAAGCATCAAAGCAATACTGGAAATACAAAAAGAGAATGGTTTTATTCCTCATATGTCAACTCCCTATAATTGTTCGGATATAACACAGCCTCCGGTAATAGCTTATGGAATCTATGAATTGTATCTATATTCAGGTGAAAAATATATATTGGAAGAAACCTATGAAAAATTGAAAAAGTATCTTCAATGGAATATGAAAAATCGTGACAGTAACCGCAATAATCTTTTTGAATGGAAAATTGAAAATGATAATATGTGCAGGTGTGCAGAGTGTGGTATGGATAATTCTCCAAGATTTGATGATGTTGCGGAAATGGAATGCATCGACTTTTCATGCTTTATGGCAAAGGAAGCCGGATGTATGGCCCAAATAGCCGATATCCTGGAATTAGACGGTGAAAAGCAATACTGGACGGCATTGTTTGAGGATATTAAACATGCGGTTAATCACAGCTTATGGGATGAAGAAGACCAATTCTATTATGATAAAATAATAGCCGGAGGAGAATTTAAAAAGGTAAAGGCAGTATCATCTTTTCTACCCCTGTTTGCAGGAATATGTACCCCCCGCCGGGCAGAAGCCCTGGTAAAGCATTTAGAGAATGTTAATGAATTCAATACGCCTTTTCCCATACCAAGTATTTCTTTGGATGACAAAACCTTTGGTACGGATATGTGGAGAGGACCTGTATGGATCAACTATAATTATATGATTGCTGCCGGTTTGAAGGAATATGGTTATACGGCTCTTTCAAAAAGCATTATAAATAAAACGGTAGATACGATTACACACTGGTACCAGCAGGATGGAGTTGTCTATGAATTTTATGATTCTGTTAATAAGGTCTCCCCCAGTAAGTTAAATAGGAAAGGCCCTGTAATCGAACCTTATGATTTTAGAATCAGGCTTCAAAGTATTAGAGATTATGGCTGGTCATGTACCTTGTTTCCGGCTATGGTGCAATATGATTAGAAATCCTTGTGTATTTCAAAGGCCATACTGCAAGAATTGTCATTATTAACTTAACAGACCACTAGCTGTAATGCCAGGTTTTCAAGCATTTGCCTGTAATTATTGTCCGGCAGCTCCGATAATAGCCGGATACTCCTTTTTATATACTTGTCAAGCAGCTCCTGTGTGGCTTTTAGCCCACCCTCTTCTTTTATTTTCCCCACCATATCCGCCAATACATCCAGTTTCAAATGGTCGGGCAATCCCTGTATTTTTTTTAATGATGAAACCAGTTTTTTATTATGCTTTATTGCATAAATGACAGGAAGCGTAATCACACCTCTAGCAAGGTCATTCAATACGGGTTTGCCTGTTTTTTGTTCGTCTTCCGTAAAATCAATAAGATCATCCCTTAGTTGAAACGCCATACCGTAGCTCATTCCAAACCTGGCAAGTATTTTTATGGTTTTATCATCACAGCCGGCTGCATATGCACCTAAGCTGCAGGAAGCGGCAAATAAAAACGCTGTTTTCCTTGCAGTTCTTTTAAGATAGTCAAATACCGTAATCTCTGATTTAAACCTGGCATTGAACTGGTCCACTTCCCCTTCACATATTATTTTAATGCAGTTTGCCACAATTTCCAGATAGTCAAGTGAAATTTTCCGTGACAGCATCAAAACTGCCTTTGTAAAAAGAAAATCTCCTGCATATACAGCCATATCTATACCGTATTTTTCAGAAACAGTTGCAATGCCTCTTCTTTTTTCTGCCCTGTCCACAATATCATCATGCACTAAAGTAGCGGTATGAAGAATCTCCACAGCACCGGCAAGGGCTGAAATTTTATCACGTTCATAACGGCCGAACCTTGAACAAATATGCACCAATGCAGGTCTTATCCTCTTACCTCCTGCCGACACCAGCTCATCTGCTATTTGAGAAAGGGTTTTATTTCTTGACTTGGTATTTGCCTTTATCAATTCTTCAGTATAATCCAAATCCTTTTGTATCATCCGGTAGTTATTCCACAAGTTACTTCAATCCTTCCTTATGATACTTATTCTTTCAAGTTTTTGCGATAAATATGATACTATCAGTCCCGTAAATGAACCCATAATCACAGCAGAAACAGCCAGTACAGGCATAAAGTAAAAAACAGCAGTATCTTCCATGACAATCATGGCAACCAGCAACTGGCCCGCATTATGAAACAAAGCCCCTGCAATGCTTATACCTATAAGCCCAAAAATCCTGGAGGCCCTGTTATATAAAACAGCCATTACAGTCGTGCTCAATAACCCGCCTGCTGCGCTAAACATGAACAATACGGGTCCTCCTGCATAAATAGAAGTCAAAACAGTTCTCAATACAACAACAAATACTGCATCCTTAAAGCCTAAAAAAATAATTGTAATTAATATTATAATGTTTGCAAGCCCCAGTTTAACCCCAGGCACGGGTACCGGAACCGGTATCCATGATTCTATTATGGATAATACAAGTGCCTGGGCTAAAAGTATAGACAATAAAACCAACCTTTTTAATCCCTTAATACGAAATTCCATCAACGGAGTCATTTACCCCCTCAAGCTTTATCATTGTTTTATTGGGCAGGCATACTGCAATATCTCCCTTATACCTTAACCATCCTGATTTTACACACAGCCGGTCGGGGCAATCCGCTTCCAATACCCTTATGCTTCCATTGCTTACTTCTACTACAAGCCTGTAATCTCCCTCTATTTCAAAAGTATATGGCTCTTTTATTTCATTCAGGTTGATCCTGTGGACAATTACATCACCCTGTTTTACAATGGCAGAAGAGCCTTCTTTGTGTTTATCACGGCTCCAATTATAAAAAGCCAGTGCCGTTAATGCGGCCGCTATTACTATTATAACAAGAAAAATATCACCTTTTTTCAATATATTCATACCCTGATTCATCACCTTTAAAAACTACTTTTTTTCTCAATCCGTCCGTTACATAAATTTTTCTGTTCTCATCAACAAATAATGCTTCCACTCCCTTAATACCTTCGACAAATTCCATCCCCTTGTCAAGCCCCATTACAAATACGGAGGTTGACAGAGCATCTGCGTCAATTGACTTGTCGGCAATTATCGTTGAACTGATAAGCTTTGTTCTGGCAGGGTATCCCGACCTTGGGTCCAAAATATGGTGATATCTGACACCGCCCTCTTCAAAATACCTTTCATAATCACCGGATGTAACCACTGTTTTATCTGCAACAGGTATAATTGCTATATAAGCTCCCTGGAGCCCCCTTGGGTCCTGAATGCCTACCCGCCATTTTGAACCGTCGGGTTTGTTTCCCAATGCAACAATATTGCCGCCCAGATTAACATATGCCGATTTTATTCCCCAATCCCTGTAAATCCTGATTGCTTCGTCTCCGCCAAACCCTTTCGCAATTCCACCTAAGTCTGCCATTTGACCGGCCTTTTTAAGCATAACTCCTCTATTAGCCTCATTAAATATTATGTCCCTGTAGTCTACGAGCTCCTTCACCCGTTCGATTTCAGCCTGGGCGGGAATCCGTGGGTGTTCCGAGTATATCCCCCACAATTTTACCAGGGGTCCTATAGTTACATCAAATGCACCGTCAGTTAATACGGAATATTTTACCCCGGTTTTCAAAACATGGTATGAATCACTACTTAAAATCACCTTGCTTTTTCCTGAATTTTCATTGAGCTTATTAATTTCACCGCCCGGAGCATTAACAGTCATTGACTCCTCTATTTCCTTTAATCTTTCAACTACCTTAACTGCAGCTTTTTCAGCATTTTTACCGTATATCCTTTGAGATACTATAGTACCCATAATAAAATCATTTCTTTCAAAAGGCTGCTCCCTGTTTAACCTGTCCGTATTGCTGCAGCCGCTTAACGTATATATTAAAACAATAACGAATATACTGTAAATAATTGAATTTTTTGTACCCATAACAAGTTCACCTTAGCTTAATTCAAAGTCAATAATGAACATTATAACCCATAAACCCTGTGCACACAATGGATATAATTATATTGAGAATTCCTGTTATAAATAAATACCAAAATTGGCTTCAATTTTGTTAGATAATCTAATTTTATGGTAAATATTATGAATGGCAAACTTATTTATTATAAAAACTTACTTTAAAGCTGGTGTATAATAAGTTTTTAAAAAAGTGTTTTTACACATACTATTATTCAGAAGGAGGAATTGATATGTCAAAGAAAGTCGTTATCCTGGGAGGCGGTTATGCAGGTGTAAAAGCTGCATTGACTCTTTATAAAAAAAAGAAGAAGAATGAAGATATTGATATTGTGGTAATTGATAAGAACTCCTATCACACACTTTTGACAGAACTTCATGAAGTAGCAGGTAACAGGATACCGGAGGGCGGAATTATAGTTCCCCTTAAAGATATTTTCAAGTATACGGATGTTGAAATTATTAAGGACGAAATTATTAACATTGATTTTAACAGCAACAAGCTCATTTCAGAAAAAACACAGTATGAATATGACTATCTTATCATAGCAGCAGGCAGTGAACCAAATTTTTATGATATTGAGGGAATGAAGGAGCACTCCTTAACTCTCTGGTCATATGATGATGCCATAAGGATAAGAGAGCATATAAAAGAGTGCTTTTTCCTGGCTTCTTCAGAAAAAGATGCGGAAAAGAGAAAAGAACTTCTTACTTTTGTAGTTGGCGGCGGAGGATATACAGGAGTTGAGATAGTCGGAGAGCTTACAATTTGGGTAAAGGCTCTATGTAGGGAATACGGTATCCCAAGAAGCGACGTAAGGCTTGTTCTCATAGAAGCTTTGCCCAATATCCTCAGCAATTTAAAGGATAAAAATATTGCCAGGTCCACTAAATACATGCAAAAAAAAGGAATTGAAATATTACTGGATTCTCCTATTTCCAGAGTTTTCCCCGATCATCTGGAAATAAAAAACAAGGCCGGCATAAAGACCAGAACCTTAATATGGACAGCCGGCGTCAGGGCTTCTTGCATAACGGATGAAATTGACATAAGTAAAGGAAAATCCTGCAGGCTTAAGGTTGACGGTTATTCCTCTACACAACACGAAAATGTTTTTGCGGCAGGAGATATTGCCGCATTTATTTCAAATGACGATGTATTGCCTGCCCTTGTAGAAACAGCCCTTCAAACAGGAGAAACAGCGGCAAGAAATATTCTTGCAGATATAAGGGGCAAAGAAAAGGAAGTACTCAAACCGAATCTGCATGGAGTAATGGTATCAATAGGAAGCTATTTTGCTGTTTCAGAAATAATGGGAAAGCAGCTCCCGGTTATTTTTTCAATAATCTTAAAGTATATGGTTAACATTCATTATCTTTTTGGTATTGGTGGTTTTGAGCTTGTTATAAAGTATATTAAGCATGAATTCCTTTATAAAAAACAGCCAAAAACCATTATAGAAGACCATATTTCAGTCCTTTCTCCTACATTCTGGCTTGTACCAATCCGTTTATGGCTTGGTTATTCCTGGCTTACGGAAGGTATAAGCAAAATCAGGGAGGGCTGGTTTGAAAAAGCTATGCTGGCAGGACTGCCGGCTGATGCAAACTCAAGCGCTTCGGCAACTGAAACAGGAGAAAAGGTGTTCAGAATAATAACGGACACCACTCCGCAATGGTATGCATGGATTGCCGATACTATCATTATTCCAAACGCACTGTTTTTTCAAGTTTTGATAATTCTGGCCGAGGTTGGACTCGGATTGGCTTTCTTAAGCGGTACATTTACATTTATTGCAGGGATAGTTTCAATTGCTATGAATATTAATTTTTTATTGTCTACGGGACTTTATGATTATAATTACTGGTATATACCTGCCGCATTGGTAACACTGGGCGGCTCCGGCAAAGCATTTGGCCTTGACTATTATCTTATTCCCTATCTGAAAAGGCAGTGGAATTATTTTGTTAAAAACAAGAGAATAAAACTATTCCTGTTCCGGTAATTTTTACATGCAAATAAAAAAACACCTTTAATCACATAATCAAAGGTGTTTTTTTTATTTACTCATCATTCTCTTCCATTTCATTCACATTATTTTCTCCGTTAATCTCCATTTTAGATATTGAAACCTCATACGCTATCCTGGTTTCAATATTGCCGTTACTAAACTTTTTCTGATATTCCCTGCTTTGTATCCTTCCCCATACCTTTAGATTATCACCAATACAAAAAGACTGTGCAAACCTTGCATTTCTTCCCCATGATATGCAAGGAATGTAATCGGATTTGTTATAGGGTCTGTTTACCGCCAATAAAACATCGGTAATTTCTCTTCCAAAAGGCGTGGTCCTGTAAACAGGCTTCTTGCAAATATAGCCGTTTAAATATATTTGATTTGGATTTTTTATATCATTATAATCATCTATAAAGTTTATCTCTCTGGCAAATACGGTTAACACCAGCTTATTGCCGTCTTCCCCATAGTTATTGTAAGATCTGAATTGACCTTCCAGATCAAGAGGGGTTCCAATCCCTAACTGCTCTTTATCCACAAGTCTTTCCGATACCATAACGGGTACTTTATCCATACTTTTACTCAACCTGGGGACTTCCAGAAAAAAACTGTAAAAGCCTTCTCCATAAACCTCATGGCTAAACTTGAGTTTTGATGCAACCCGGCCTGCAATGGTCACCACATTGTTTTCAATTATGTTTCCGACCACTAACCCCCCACTCCTCTCTTAATCTTATGTAGATATAAACATTATCTTTAGTGTAATATTTATTCAATTTGGAGCTGTTTTAGAAGTATATTATATTATTGCTTTAAAAAAATAATCTAAAATTAAAAAAAATACACTTATTCTCGCTTCTATTATATTACAAATTTTTCATCTTGAAAATGCTTAAAGTGAAAAATTTGTCAAATATAATATCGGCATTTGTAAAAATATAATTATTGTTACATCCAAAAATTTTGTTATTTATATAAAATTCCTAAGATTTTCCGGAAATACCTCTATATTTCCCACTTTCATTGTTGTATTTTTAACTTTAACAGTTTTAATATTTGAGGATTGAGTAATACCGGCGTATTTTCTAAACCCATTCCCAGTAATAAATGCTTCATAAAATGCATAAATCTTCTCAAAATAAAGAATGCTCAAGTATATTCAAGCTTTAGAATAGAAAAAGCTTGCCTTTATTATAAAATTCAACTGCAAGGGGGCTGAAACAGAAATCAGGATGAATTGCATAAAGGTCTATTACGGGAATATGAAGACAACAGGCTGCTTCGTTGTATTTCATGACATACCGGTTATATTTTAAGATACTGTTTTAAAACAGACTCATCTGCTCCATCTGCCGTTTATCTTCAAAATCATACAAATACTTGAATATTTCATTATTGCTGCAGGCAATGCCGTTTTTTTTGCATTCACTGTAAAAAATACTCATTAACTTTTTGTTGCTGTCGCTGCTGATTTCATAGCTGTAACCGTATTTCTTCTGATATTTTTGCTTAAGGCCGGGAAAATGCCTGTCAAGCTTTTTATAAAAATACTGCCTGTTGCCGTCCCGCAAGGTCAGCCCTATGCCAAAGCAAATAATACCGTATACCTGAGCCTTTATGCAATAATCCAAAATGCCTCTCAGATTATCCTCCGTATCATTGATAAAGGGCAAAACCGGATCAAACCATACAACGGTTGGTATTTTGTTATCATGCATGATTTTCAATACTTCAAAGCGCTTTTTACTGGTGCAGACAGCAGGCTCTATGATTTTGCACAGGCTCTCATCGTAAGTCGTAAGTGTCATTTGGACAACACATTTGGATTTAAGGTTTATGCTTTTTAGAAGCTCCAGGTCACGCAGAATAAGGTCTGATTTTGTTTGAATGCAAAGCCCAAAACCATGTTTTTCTATAATTTCCAGACACTTTCGCGTATGGTTTAGTTCAGCTTCAACATGCAAATAGGGGTCGCTCATTGCACCTGTGCCAATCATGCACTTTTTGCGTTTTTTTTGAAGAGCCTGTTCTAATAATTCAGGAGCGTTGCTTTTAACCTGTACGTCCTCAAAGTCATGTTCCATATGATAGCATTTACTCCTGCTGTCACAGTAAATGCAGCCATGCGTACAGCCGCGATATATATTCATTCCATTTTTCGGAGATAAAATTGACCTGGCTTCTTTATAATGCATAGTGTTTTTCCTTTTCATAAGTTGAATTATTCTTAAATTATATTTTATCAGATATGACAGCAGTATGTCATATTTAATATTATTTTTATTAAAAATGAAACTCGCCGCACTTACACAAGGGGTTTTTTAAAAAGGGGGTGATAATAATGTTATTACAGAAATTTATGCATAATATACTAATGTTTATATTTTATAGCTTTAATAGTTTTAATATTTGAGATATAATATAAATAAAATACGCTTAAAACAGGTGACTTAATGAAAAGAAGGCTCGACATAAACAAAACTGCCCATGCAGCATTATATTTGAATATTTGGCAAATCGTCCTGCTTATCGGAGTTGCTTTTTATATACTTTTTTCCGGCGGCCGGCTTATACTTGACGAATCTAAAAGCAGTATTGCAATTTTTATAATTATCCTCATTGCTTTCAGCTCAATAAACGGATATGTATCTTTTAAGACCCGTATTCAAATGACCAGGACCGGTTTGAGAAACCGGTTTTTAATGGACAGCCTGACAGAACTTGAGAATCTCAATAACTCTCTCAGAGTACAAAGGCATGATTTTATGAACCATTTACAGGTAGTATACGGCCTGGTTGAACTGGATGAATACCAGGAAGTTAAAAAATATATAGAGGATGTATATTCAGACATACAGAATGTGAGCAGAATTTTAAAAACCGGTAATCCGGCCGTAAATGCACTTCTACAGGCAAAAATCCTCGACTGCGAAAGGCTTGGCATCAAGGTTGACTTGGAAGTGAGAAGCCGCATGGACAACCTGGTAATACCTTCATGGGAATTTTGCAGGGTCCTGGGAAACATAATAGATAATGCCAAGGATTCGTTAGGAAATAAAACAGGGCCGGCGGAAATAAAAATCAAACTATACGAGGACCTAAAATCATACCGGTTCACCGTTTCAGACAATGGCCCTGAAATTCCCTCCCATATCAGAAAAAGGATTTTTGAAGCGGGTTTTTCTACAAAGGAAGGCAGCCACCATGGTATGGGTCTTTTTATATCAAAAAAAATACTTAATGAACACTCCGGTGATATATGGGTTTCAAGTGATAAAAATTTAACTGCATTTGAAGGCAGGATTCCCAGGAAACTATCTTAGTATCAAGTCGCTAAAAGCGACATTGGATAGGTTGAAATATATTATTCAGCAAATTATTATCACTAAAACAGATAATCGTAGTATAATTATATCGGATTATTGATTCTTTTTAATGAAGGGAGGTTTTGGCAATGGGGTTTCTTGAATTATTCAGCTTTTTTGCGAGACTGGACTGGCTGTCGGGAATATTCTTCATATCCGGTTTTGTATTGGTTATTGTAGAAATGTTTTACCCTGGGTTTGGTGTCCCCGGCATTTTGGGTTCCATACTTTTGTTTCTAGGGGTAATGTTTCTTGCCAATAGTGTAGTAGAGGCAATAATTATTATACTCATAATTTTAGCCGTACTTGGAATAATACTGACACTGGTTTTGCATTCCGCGTCCAGGGGCAGGCTTAAAAACATGGTCCTGTCCGATTCTTTAAACAAGGAATCAGGTTTCAGCGGTACCGAAGACCTTGAATTCTTTCTTGACAGGGAAGGTTTTGCTGTTACCGTATTAAGACCTTCGGGAACAGCAGATTTTGACGGCGTAAAGCTGGATGTGGTATCACAGGGTGAATTCATTCAAAAAGGTGCAAAAGTGAAAGTAATCAAAGTTGAAGGAAGAAGAATAGTTGTTGATGACATTGTGGACAATATCTGATAAAATATGGGTACGGAAAGGTATTCCAGTTTTATGCCATAATGAAAGCGTTTTTTAACATAATTTACATCTCCAAAAACAATTAACGGTTTTTCCTTATGGTAATAATAAATAAAACGAAAGAAGGGAGATTTATTTATGGGCGATGAAATTACATTTATCATTGGTTTAGGTGTCGTACTTGTACTCTTATTTACTTTTTTCACATTCATTCCTATCGGGCTGTGGATATCAGCTGCCGCCGCAGGTGTTAAGGTAAGTATTTTTACACTTATCGGTATGAGATTAAGGAGGGTTATCCCAACCAGGGTAATAAATCCTTTGATAAAAGCTGAAAAAGCAGGTCTCAGACTTCCTATCAACAAGCTGGAAGCACATTACCTGGCAGGTGGTAATGTGGATAGGGTTGTGAATGCCTTGATTGCCGCTCAGAGAGCAAACATAGACCTGCAGTTTGAAAGAGCTGCAGCCATTGACCTGGCCGGAAGGGATGTTCTTGAAGCGGTTCAAATGAGTGTAAACCCAAAAGTAATAGAAACGCCGGTAATTGCAGCTATTGCAAAGGATGGTATTGAGCTTAAGGCAAGGGCCCGTGTTACAGTAAGGGCAAATATTGAAAGGCTTGTGGGCGGTGCAGGTGAACAAACAATTATAGCGCGTGTCGGAGAAGGTGTTGTTACAACTGTTGGTTCTGCTGAAAATCACAAAGCAGTTCTGGAAAATCCAGATCTAATATCAAAAACTGTTCTGGAAAAAGGCCTGGACGCGGGAACCGCATTTGAAATACTTTCAATTGATATAGCAGACATTGATGTGGGAAGAAATATCGGTGCCCAGCTTCAAACCGACCAGGCAGAAGCAGACAAACGTATTGCACAGGCAAAGGCTGAAGAAAGGAGAGCTATGGCAGTTGCAAGAGAGCAGGAAATGAAAGCTTCCGTACAGGAAATGAGAGCAAAGGTTGTGGAAGCTGAAGCAGAGGTGCCAAAGGCTATGGCTTCCGCATTAAGAGAAGGAAAACTGGGTGTAATGGACTATTTCAATATGAAAAATGTTATGGCCGATACACAGATGAGAGAGTCTATTTCAAGTGTAGGCAAGCCGGACTCCGAGACAGGCACCAAAAAAAGCTAAACCAGGGTGATAAAAATGGATTATGATGATTTCAAGTTAAGCATCGATGATTATAACGGAAAAGTGATTATCAAAAATAAGGAAAGTAATGTTTATAGCACCGGAAAGCCTTCAGGCATAAAAATGGGAAAAGTGTCCCCTACAGCCAAGGCACCTGGCGAATCTAAGCATCTCTTTGGCCTTGGCAGGCTGGAACGGGATGATCTGGTTAAAGGCATACTGCTGTCTGAAATACTGGGCAAACCTGTAAGTAAAAGAAGGGACAGGTTTAAAAATTGGATTTAAAGGTAATTTTGGCAGACGATGAAAAGGGAATGAGATTAATACTGAATAAAATACTCAGCAAGGCAGAAGGCTTTGAAGTCATAGGTGAGGCGGAGAACGGCAATGAAGCTCTCCGCCTCATTGAAAGCAATAAACCGGATGTCGTGTTTCTGGACATACAGATGCCCGGACTCAATGGTGTTGAGTGTGCAAAAAGGCTTATTGATATAGATCCCAGAATATTTATCATATTTGCCACCGCCCACCAGGAATACATGCCCGAAGCTTTCGAAGTATATGCATTTGATTATCTGGTAAAACCATTTAATTTGGAACGGGTTGATAAAACCCTTAAGAGAATACGGCAGTCAAGGAACCATGCATATGATCCAAGTCCTGCATACACCGGTAAAAAAGAAAAATATATAAGCGATAAGCTGGTAATAAGAAACAGGGACGGTATGAGTTTCATAGATACCGGCGAAATAATTTTGATCCGGCGTGAAAACAGAAATACTGTAATCCATACGGCAAGCGAAGACTATGTTGTTTCCGAAAGCCTTACGGACCTTGAAAAAAGGCTTGACGCCGGTACATTCTTCAGAAGTCACAAATCTTATATAATCAACGTTGGATTGATACACAAAATCTATCCATATGGACGCTGGACTTACCTTGTCAAATTCAAAAACACGGAAACAGACGCCCTGCTAACCCATGAAAAAAACGAATACCTGCAGGGTATGTTCAAGTAAAACCTACTACAATCAAAGTAGCCATGAAAAACAAAAATATTGTCAGGCAAACATTGTTGAATGATAATTCCAGCGAATATCCCCTGGTAATAAATAAGCTTTTTTTGATTACAAAATTATGGACAATGAATCCGATTACTATGCTTGCAATGTATACCAGCATCTTTGTCGTATAAGACATATAATCTATTTCCAGTCCAATATCAAAAAACAGCCTGTTAATTACAAAGCCTTGTATGCCTCCCAAAAAGCATATGATCCCCATGACCAAAACTGTCAGCTGTCTTATTATACTCATTGTGGTCTTTTTTTCTGAAATCTTTCCGAAAAACATACGTGAATAATCTATAAATAACAGTATTGTACCGAAATTGACTACAACAAGAACTATTTGCATTATATCTCCCGGTGTTCCCCCCTGCAAAAAGTACTTGGATATGCTTCCGTTAAACAGTGGTGCCCCTGTTATCCCAAGCATCGCCATAAAAGCAGCAATAGACACTATAGGCATCCTGTATAAAACACCTTTGATTTTATATATATTTCTTGTCTTGAATTCTTTTACGATCAATCCGGCAGACATAAACAGTGCGGATTTAAAAACTGCATGATTAAATATGTGCAGTATGGCTCCCCAGTAAGAATAGTAGCTTCCCATTGTCAGGCCCATCATAATAAGTCCAAGCTGTGATATTGTAGAGTATGCGAGTATGAGCTTTATATCCTTTTGCAAAAGAGCAAGTATGATTCCTCCAACAGCGGTAACAATACCTATCACTAAAAAATATCCGTCCACATTTATGGCAGGCAAAAACATGTCCCTTATCCTGATAAAAAGATAAATGCCGCCCTTCACATAAAGTCCCGATAAAACTGCCGATACTATTGAAGGAGCGCTGGGAGTACCGTGAGCTTTTGGAAGCCAGCTAAAAAGAGGCATTATTGCACATTTTAAACCTGCTCCCGTAATTAAAAGAGCAAAAGGCATGTATAATGATCCGGCTATATCCGGATTATTTTCTATCATCTGTGTTATGGTTGAAATGTTTAATACCCCAAAGATTTTATACATATATCCTATACCAAACAGGAAAAAACCCATGGCAACTATATTGGTCAAAAGGTATATAAGACCGTCGTATATGGAACGGCTATCCTTCTTGAACATGATAAGGACAGCTACCAGCATAGTGGATACCTCTACAACCAAATATATGTTGAACAGGTCATTTGACAGGAAAATAGTAGCTATCAGTGACTGCAGGACAATAAACAGGAATATGAACAGGTTGTCCGCATAGTCCTCTATAAGACCGAAAATCAAATAGGCTAAGAATAAAAACGTAGTAAGCATAAGAAAAACAACTGAAATAGAATCCGCTTTAAGTGTTATTCCTGCCACACTTTCCCATCCTCCCAGTGTGGCAACAATCTCACCTGTGCTCCTGACCTTAAGAAAAGTATGGACAGATGCGGCAAAAAGAGCTGTCTGTATCAATATCGCCGTTATTTTTGCATATCTAAAAGACACAAGATAAATTAAAGTTGCAGAAAACACAGGGACTGCAATGAAAAAATATAATATCATTGTATTTTATTCTCCATTCTTTTTAACCTGGCTTTTTTCCAATTGGTAGTTCCATACTTATGGTAAAGATATATAAACATTGCCATTGACATGGCAGTTATTGATACCCCTATCACTATTGCTGTTATCATAAGAGCCTGCGGTAATGGGTCCGCCATATTTGATACGGGATTTCCCACAGGCGGAACACTATCAACACTGTTGTTTATAGTTAGAAAAAAAAGTATGACGGCCGAATCCATTATCCCTATTGATATTATGGATTTAACTATATTCCTCCTTGCAATCACCCCATATATACCAATAAAAAACAATACCAGCGCTATATTTTCACCATTGATAAAATCCATATTTTCACCTGCTTTCAATAAGGGCAAACTTAAAAAAGATAATGCTTATACCACAGCAAACTTTTATTCCTATAAATATATTCATTATTATCAGGTAGAGCTGCTTGGTAATCATTGTACAACCAGTCATAGGAACAGTTATGGCAAAAGATGCCAGCACCAGCAGTAAAATAAAAAACAATTTTTCCAATGTTTTAAGAACCCTGGTGTTTATAGTTGTTTCACTGTCTACAAGATACCTTATCATAAAAATTGCAGCCAGAACTGCTCCTCCTTGAAACCCTCCTCCTGGCAAATCGTTTCCCCGGAAAATTATATAAATGCCAAAAAGTATGATAACAGGGTATAGAATATCAACAAAAGTATCAAGTATTTCTGAATGTTTATTCTGTATCGTCATGTCCCTTTTCCTCCAAAAAGTATATAATACCGGTTACGCTTATCATAAGCAAAAGTGCTTCAAAAAAGGTGTCAAAAATCCTATAGTTGAGATATATAGCTGCAACCGCATTTTTTGCCCCTGTGTCTGATATGAAATTTTTCAGGTAATAATTCCTTGATTCCCATGACAATATTTCTACGTCATTATAAAAAATGAGTACAGCCATCATACTTATGGCTATGATTACCATAATCGCCGTTCTCCTTAAGGAATCACTCATATTCCTGTCCTCCTCCGTCATTCTTTTTCCAGTTACATGTATTTTTAATGTATCATCATCTTAAAATCCAGCTTCTCTTTGTCTATGTATTTTCTCCTGGTTATATATTTACATATATTTGTTATATGATAATTTCTTTTGCGCCCGTAAAAATAAATCTTTTTACCCTCATGATATATAATAAGGTCGTGTTTAAAGCTTTTCAAATGTTCCTCAAGATCCCCTGCCAAATATGTTATGTATGGGTCAAGATCCTTGGTTGAACAATACTCTTCAACCAGGTGTATCAGGTTGCTCTTTTTAGCCGCCACTACCCTGTCGTTTGACACATTGAATTCCCTGTTGATATAACAAATATTAAATACCTTGTATTTTTGCAATGCTACCAGGTATATTATGGACGCCAGTGTACATCCAATAACAGCTTCGGCAATTGCCACATCGGGTGCTGAAAGCAAAAGGTATGCAAATGAACTGATCATTGAGTAAAGACCAAGATAAATTACGGCAGTCTTAAGATTCTTAGCCTGGATTGACGCAAATGCAAAAGCCACCATTAAAATGAATATAACTTCTATCATCATCCGCTGTTTTTCCTTTCTATCCTGTAATCGCTGTAATATGCGGACCTCACTACGGCATTGCTGACAATGGGATTTATAATAATGGATATTATCAATATCAATATGACCTTGAGTGAAAACATGGAAAATCCGGCTTTCAATATAACACCGAACATAATTGTAATAAACCCAATAGTATCGACCTTTGAGGAAATGAGAATCCGGGCATAAAAATCCTTGAACCTGTAAATGCCGATTACTCCAAACACAATAAACAACAAACCTGCGGATATGAAAATATTTCCTAATATATCAAACAAACCGGGTAACATATCATATTTTCCCTTTCTTTTGTATAAAGCCTGCAACAAAAATAATTCCCACAAAACCGAGCAGTGCATATGTAAAAGCTACATCCAGAAGATAGCTTTTATCCGAGAACAAGGCTATTATTATTATCATCATAGTTATTTTTGAAGAAAACAAATTATATCCCAATAATCTATCCCATATGGAGGGTCCGAATACTACTCTTGCTGCAGTAAAAAGAGAAACCAGTATCATAGCAAACAAAATTAAATCATTCATTAATCTCACTCCCGCTTAAAATATTTTCCAGGTCTCCCTTGATTATTTCCCCGGCCTCTTTTTTACTCACAGGCTTATTTTCCAGCCAGAGCACGGTAATCCTGTTATCTTCAAGCTCTATTGTTACCGTTCCGGGAGTCATGGTTATTGAATTTGCCAAAATAGCACGATTTATAGGGTTTTTAAGACAGGTTTCAATTTCAATAATACCAACATTAACTTTTTCGGTAATTATATTTATAATAGCACCAAAGCCTGATTTGTAAATATTTTTTAATAATATCCCAATATATCTAAAAAATGATAACGGTTTTAACAAAAATTTTTTATTCCCCGGTTTACTTCCCGGCCGGCTCAACAAAACAGATGATATTCCTGCAGATGTTATCCCGAGGAAAAAACCTGTTATAACAGTATCTATGGAAATCATCTCTGACAATATACACCATACACATGCCGACACCCCGCCTATCTTCAAAAATCTTTTAAACTTTCCAAGCATTATTCCACCCCGTTCGGACCATTTATTACCGATGCTTAAACACAAAATTAAAAGATTTACAGTTTCATTATAACAGATTGGGCTTGTTTTTAATACTAAAAAATAAAAATAGACAGATTGCTATAATCTGCCTATTTTTTTTTATTCATAATTAACAAATTCATATCCAAAAAAAATCACATAAAATCACTTAACAAACCCTGGATTTTTTGAGGGTTCAGGCCCCTGTATACAAGTGCCTTTCCTTTTTTTAGAAAATCCAATTTGTCGGAATATACAGGCCTTTCCTTTTTATATATTATTCCCAAAGGTATTCTGTCTCCCCATTCCGATGCTTTATTTATTGCGGCATCCATATTTTCAAAGTCATAATCACTGCCAATCCTGTAAACCCTTTCTTTATACCACTTGTAGGTATTGACCTTATTAAAGCTTACACATGGCTGAAGGATGTCAACAATGGCGTATCCTTTATATATAATAGCCTGCTCCATTATTTCTGTTAAGAGCTTTACATCTCCACTTGACCCCCTGGCTACAAATCCTGCACCAAGTACCAGTGAAAGGAGCAGCGGATTTAAAGGCAGCATTTTTGAGCCCAAAGCCTGTACTGTTGTAACATGCCCTTCGGCAGTTGTGGGTGACGCCTGTCCCTTTGTCAAACCATATATTTGATTATCATGGACAAAATGGGTAATGTCAATATTTCTTCTTATATTATGAATCAGGTGGTTTCCGCCTTCCCCATAAGTATCTCCGTCTCCCGTATTTACTATTACAGTAAGGTCCCTGTTCACTATTTTAGCCGCAGCCGCAGGAGGCACAGCCCTTCCGTGCAACCCGCAAAACCCATTTGTATTTATATATTGAGGGGTTTTTGCCGCTTGCCCTATTCCACCCACAACTAAAACTTCATGCGGCTTTTTTTGAAGTTTTTCAAGCGCATTTTTTAATGCAGCAAGTATTCCAAAATTTCCGCATCCGGGGCACCAAGCGGTTTCATATGTTTCAAATCCACATCCACTCACAATGTTTTACTCCTTTCTATAATATATTCAGGGCTAAAGGGACGTCCGTCATATTTAAGAATGCTTTTAGTACAAATTATCCCGGTCTGTTCTCTAATTACCGATGCAAGCTGTCCTGTAGCATTTTGCTCAACATTAACCAAAGTACATGCCTTTTTTGCCTTTTCAACAATTTCTTTTTTCGGTAAGGGCCAGATATCTCCAAATATAAGTGCGCCATATTTTTTCCCGCCTCTCCTGTTCAAATTATTTACCGCTTCCTTTAGAGGTCCGAAAGTAGAGCCCCAGGCTACATAAAGAACTTCAAAATCTTTTGAGCCGAAAAACTCCGGTTCTTGAATATCCTCTTCAAGCAGTTCGGCCTTTTTCATTCTTTTATCATTCATTTTTACCCTTAACCGGCCCGATTCGACAATATGTCCTGTCTCATCGTGTTCATCACTGTCAACAAGCACAGTAAATCCTTCAATGCTTCCCGGAATTATCCTTGGTGAAATACCGCTTGGTGTAAGCTCATAAGGTTTGTATGTTTTTTCCCCCTTTTTGAAGCTCTTATTATTATCCATATATCTTTCATTCTCTATTCCGCTAAAATCAAAAGGTTTATAGGTTGTTACATAATCAGCAAGAAACTGGTCACTCAATAATATGACCGGTATCCTGTATTTATCTGCCATGTTGAATGCTCTTACAGTCTGGTAAAATGCATCTTCGGGATTCTTAAGCGCAATTACCATCCTTGGAAAATCCCCCTGGGAAGCATTTATAACGAACTTCAAATCTCCCTGCTCTGTTCTTGTCGGAAGACCGGTTGCAGGCCCGGGTCTTTGAACTTCGGCAATAACAAGGGGCAGCTCCATCATTGATGACAAACCAAGCCCTTCAACCATTAATGAAAATCCTCCGCCTGATGTGCCTGTCATAGCCCTGGCACCTGCATAAGAGGCACCGATAGCCATGTTTATCGCAGCTATCTCATCTTCTGCCTGCTCCACAACCATCTCAATTTTGTTCATTTTAGCTGCCATGTAATTCATTATACTTGTTGACGGAGTCATGGGATAAGCCGAATAAAATTTACAGCCTGCTGCTATAGCTCCTACTGCAACAGCTTCGTTACCGTTTATCATAATTTTATCATCATCATTCATTCCATTGACTTCGTATTTTCCGCCAACAAGTCCATACCCTTTTTCAAAAGCTTTCATATTAATTTCAACTATATCCTGTTTTTTAAAGACTTTATCAAAGACTGAATTCACCTTGTCCCGCTTAATATTGAAAAGCTTTAAAACCGTTCCCAGGGCAACGCTGCCGGCAATCTTTGCATTGCCTATTTCCCCGGCAATCTCCTTCATAGGTATTTCCAGAAGCCTATGGTCGTTAATATCACTGCCCGTATTAATAACTATCGTACCGTTTTCAACCAGTCTGTCAATATGCAGGTTCACTGATTCGGCATTTAATGCAATAATCACATCAAGGCTTTCTTTGTGGGAATAAAGCTTTTTATCACCGAACCTGATTTGAATGAAGTTATGTCCTCCGCGAATACGTGACATATAGTCCTTTGTTGAAAAAATTTCAAACCCGTTTCTTTTAAGAGTCCTTTCAAGTATTGCAGACAAGGTATCCATTCCCTGTCCCGCCTCTCCGCCAATAAGAATGTTATAATCCATTTTTCACCTCGTAAATAAAATCTAACTTTTAATATTTACATTATTTACCCTTAATAATGATTATTAATCATTTATTCTTAAATTCAAATAGAACGGTGCATTATAACTGCGCCAACCCGGCTGCCTTCAAAATTGAAGCTTTTTTTGTATTTTCGGAAAACAGTGAAACCATTTTTCTTCCAGAAGTCTATACCCCTCTTATTTTCTTCCATAACGGAAAGGTATGCATGGCAAATTCCCTTTATATTTTTAAGCCTGGCAAAAAGCAGCTTTATGGCTTCCGTGCCGTAACCCATATTCCTGTATTCAGGCTCGAGGACAATTGAGTTGATCCACAGTTTATTTTTTTCTTTGAAGCATCCTTTAATAATACCCACAATCTTACATGAACCGTTGTTCAAGAAAATACCTGCAAAAAAATCCTCACTGCTGATTGCCGTTTCAATCAGCTTTAGATATAAAAATTTGTATGACACGGGTTTATCAATCCCTGTGGCATATTTAAATTCTAGAGAATTATTATACCATTTTAAAATAACAGGCAATTCATTTACCGTAATATTTTTAATTTGTACCTTTGAGTTTGCCATATCAATATGATACATAATCATACCCCCATTTTACCCATCATTTGCCTTTAATAACTCAACAGCTTTTCCCATAATAAAAATTATCAATCATTGGGAACAGGCAGGCAAATAACAAACTCTGCTCCCCTCTCTTCCCTATTATTTACAGATATACTTCCTCCGTGCTTTTCAATAATAACCTTGGTTATCGCAAGCCCCAATCCCGTATTACCCTTTTTGCCCTTGTAAAATCTTTCGAAAACCTTTTGCACTTCCTTCTCACTGAATCCATTTCCATCATCATATATCCTGATTACCGCATTTTTCCCTTCAGGATATGTCTCAATTCCTATGGCAGAGCTTGCATATCTTATGCAATTGCCCAAAACATTTATGAATGCCTGGATTAGTTTGTCCCTGTCCATTTCAACCAATGGATTTGAAGCTGCATTTATTGAGATATCAATATTATTCTTGAGCGCAAGGCTTCTTATTTTTTCTACACTTTTCCCCAGGGTGGAATTAAGCCTTTCAGGCACAAATACATAAAAATCCTCCATAGTCTCAAGCTTTGAAAGGAAGATGATTTCCTCCACCAGCTTTTTCATCCTTATACTTTCATCCGTGATTATGTTCAAAGCCTCGTCATTGTCGTCAAACACCCCGTCCCTTATACCTTCTGCATAGCCCTGTATGGACATCAAAGGAGTTTTTAACTCATGTGAAGCATTTTGCAAAAATCTTTTTTGTGATATGTCATATTCCTTGAGCTCACTTGCCATATCATCCAATGTATTGGCCAGGTCCTCCAATTCATCTCCCGTATTTATTACCACCCTGGTGTCAAAATCTCTCTTGGATAAAAGCTTTGCACGCTGCTTCAAACGGATTATGGGCTTTGCAATGGACCTTGCAAAAATAACTCCGAAAACCACAGCTATTAGTCCGGTTACGCCTATTGCCAATATCAATCCCCTGAACATGCTTGATGCGAACTGTTTAACTGGACCTATGGTTATGTATAATAATACCGAAGCATTCATATTGTTCTTTGCCCTGACCCCTTCCAACTGACCCAATGTTACAAAATAGTCCGTACCATCAATTGTAATCTTATTTATCTTATTTGTATTATCAAATTTTTTAACTTCCTCAAGAAGCTGTGTTAGAAATTCACTATTCTTGCTGCCTTTTGTTGAAAAATCACGAAATATCAGCTTAAGGTCGGTTGATACCAAAATCCAGTCTGATTCAAGAGAAGAAAGTCTTATAAACCTGGGTCTGCTATATATATTCTGCTGAAGCACATCCTTTATTCTTTCTCTTAAATTCCTGTAATCCACTGCCCTTGAATTTCCTATTACTTTCTCAAGTTCAGTTTTTATAATATCCATATCCTGAAGCATGGAGTCTTTCGCTTGATTTTCCATGGTTGTCCTGGCAGCAACATTGAAAAGAAGGCTTAAGACCATAAACGACAGGAAAATCAACAAAAAATATGAGAGAATTATTTTCCTTGTGATTGAGCTTTTCATAACAATCTCCTACTCCATTATTTTGTATCCATATCCCCATACGGTAACAATCTCCAGCTTTGATCCTGCAGAAGAGAGCTTTTTTCTCACTCTTTTGACCAGATCGTCAACAGCTCTTGTGTCGCCTATGAAATCATAACCCCATATACTGTTAAGAAGCTGCTCCCTTGTAAATGCCTTGTTTTTATTTTGAATCATGAACAGCAGGAAATCATATTCCTTGCTTGTAAGCTCAATATCCTTCCTGTTTACGGATATGCTTCTTTCCTCAGGTGTAATTACTACATCCTTGCAGCTTATCGTATTTCTTCTATTGTTATCATTTATTTCTGAAGCTGATTTTGAGACTCTTCTGAAAATTGTCTTTACCCTTGCAACAAGCTCACGGGGGCTGAAGGGTTTGGAAATATAATCGTCACTGCCCAGCTCCAGCCCCAGAACCCTGTCAATTTCATCATCCTTGGCAGAAACCATTATAATAGGAACCTCGCTGTTTTTTCTGATTTCCCTGCACACACTGTATCCGTCCATACCGGGCATCATGATATCAAGTATCATCATATCGGGAGCTGCTTCATGAAAAGTTCTGACGGCTTCGTCCCCATCTTCAAATACTTTGACATCATAACCTTCCTTGATAAGGTAGGATTTTATCAAATCCCGTATCCTTTTTTCATCATCAACTACATATATTAATTTTTCTCCCATTTTACTCTCCACTTCCTTCTCTATTTCAATATCACAACCTCATTCTTCACTGCTCCCCATCATTGACGATCAAATTTTCTATCCGGTACATTTCATAAACATCTGCGGCATTAATCCTTCTATTTGTATTTTATCATACAATCCATACACCTGACAGCAATCCCATAGAATTACCACATTTTTTTTACTTTTAAAACATAATTTTGCCAATATAAACGGATATACTTCAAGCATAATAAATTTCAAACGAGGTGATAGTAATGAAAAAGGTTTTATGTATTGTAGTTGTAATGGTAATGGCAATGTCGGCAGGTATCCAGGTTTTTGCAGAGGAATCACCTGCTGAGGCTTCTGAAAAGGTCCAGGTCCCCGAGGAAATCAAGGTGAAGGCTGAAGCACTAAAAGCCCTGAAAGAAGAAGGAAAAGCCATGCATGAGGAGCTTGGAATTGCAAAGCAGAATTTAAGAGAATTCAAAACCGGCTTAAAGGAAAAGTATCAAAACCGCAAATCTGAAGATATGGAAAAGCTAAGAGAGTTATTTTCAACTGTAAAGGAAGGTTCAAATGAATACCATTCAAAAATGACTGAGCTTAAAAAAGAACTGTTTGCAGCTTTAAGGGAAAAAGACCGTGAAAAAGCAGCAGAAATAAGAGAAGCCATCAAAGAATTGAAAGATTCATTTGCAGGTAAAAAGGAAGAGCTTGCCTCAATCAGGGAAAAAATCAATGAGGAAAAGGAAAAAATGGCCGGTTTCAGGGAAGAATGGCAGTCATTGAAGGAAGAATTTGCACCATACAATGAAGAGGCTTCAGCAATAATGGATGAGCTGCTTTCAATGCGTGAACAAATGCTTTACTTAAAAGAAGAACTGCGTGCTTTGCGCGAAACCCAGGATTTTGATGCAATATCCGATCTTTTAGACCAAATGATAGAAATCAAGACTGAAATGAATGAAAAATTGCAAGAGCTTATTGAGCTCAAAGAAGATTTAAAAGACATAATCCAATCAACATAAATCAGTATTTGAAGCAGGGACAGACAAAGGCAAGTTTCATAGGGAAACTTACTGGACCATCCCTACCGGTACGGAAAATCAAACCGCCAGCTTAGCCGGCGGTTTGATTTTATCCTATAAGGGAATGATACTTAAATGCACTTCCCGCGCCATGAATAACTGCCAATCACAAAACATTTACGGCGGCTATCCTATCGGGCAGCTCTTTTGCATAACAAACGGATATAATAATATTATCTATAAATATTACAACATGACATATAGCTGTCATGTTCTTGTGCTATAATGGATTAAGGGGTGCAATAATATGGTAAACAAACAAAGATGTGAATGATGCAATGATTTTCAAGATGATTGACCATTCGTATGACAGAGTGGTTAATAAGCTGACGCGCCGAAAAAAGGCAGAGCTTTATAAAATAAGGGAGGGCAGTATATGAAACTTGACCGTCTGCTTGGCATTCTCACAATCCTGCTTCAAAACAAACGTGTAACCGCACCTCAGCTTGCTGAAAAGTTTGAAGTTACACGCCGCACTATCGGGCGGGACATTGATGCTCTTTGCCGGACAGGAATACCCATTGTGACATATCAGGGCGGAGGCGGCGGTATTTCGATTGCCGACGGCTATAAATTGGACAAAAGCATTCTCACTGCTGACGAGCTTTCCAGCATTATCGCGGCACTCAAGGGTATTGGGAGCGTGTCCGAGAAATCCCAGGTTGAGCGGACGCTTGATAAATTATCCGCTAACAAAGACACTGTGGTGTCTTTAAGGGAGCCTATAGTCATTGACCTTGCGTCGCATTATAAAGGCAGCCTGGCGCCTAAAATCAAGATTATCAAGCAGGCAGTTCTGGAGCAAAGGCTGATAGAATTTGACTATTACTATGAAAAAGGCCAAACACGCCGGCGAATAGAGCCGTACTTCGTCATTTTTCAATGGACGGCATGGTATGTATTCGGATTCTGTCTTGAGCGGCAGGACTGGCGTATGTTTAAGCTAACCCGGCTATGGGGATTGCAGTTGTGCGGGGAAAACTATACCTTGCGCGAGATACCGCCTGAGAGGCGCGATTTTAACGCGCACCTGCCTGACAATAAGAAGCTGGTGGCATTGTTTGAACCATCTGTGAAATACCAACTGATTGAAACCTACGGCTTGAATTGTTTTACTGAAACGCAGGACGGAAGATTGCGGCTGGAGACCGGCTATACCAACCGGGATTATACAATAAGCTGGCTACTGGGCTTCGGTAACAAGGCAAAAGTTATCGAGCCGATTGATATGGCTGACGAGATAAAAAGGATTGCCAAAAAAATTATTCAAAACTACAAATGAACAGACAGGCAGTTGTCCTGTTCAGGATGATATGATGAATAAAAATAAACGGGAAGAATGGAAATGAACAAAATATGGACGGAAAACAAAAGCCGAATATCTAAATTTCAGCTTTCAATAATTTCTGTATTGTTTCAAGAAGCTCTTCTCTACCCGTACGCCTGGTAGATGAAAAAGGGATTATTGAATCAGCAGGTATTGACAGGACAGCAGCGATGTCCTTTTTTCTAGTCATTACAGCCGGCCTGCTCAGCTTGTCTGCTTTTGTTGCTGCTACTATATAAGGAATTCCCGATGCGCTAATCCAGCTTTTCATTGTCATGTCATCCTGGGTAGGCTTATGCCTGATGTCCAGAAGAAGGACAAGAAGCTTAAGGTTTTTCCTGCTTGTCAAATATGTATCCGCCAGCTTGCCCCATGACGCCTTTTCCTGTTTTGAAACCTTTGCATACCCGTATCCGGGCAAATCAACAAGATATATGGTATCATCAATATTATAAAAGTTTATTACTCTTGTTTTTCCCGGCGTACCACCAACTCTTGCGAGATTTCTCCTGTTCAGAAGGCAGTTTATAATAGACGATTTTCCTACATTGGACCTTCCTATAAAAGCAACCTCAGGCATATCATGTTCAGGATACTGCTCGGGATTTACTGCAGTAACTTCATATCTTGCATTATGTAAATTCATAAACGTCTCCATTATTATTCTTAATAATCATATTATAATTATTTTTTATTCCTTTAGTCAATAGAGCAATTTGCCTATGTTATGATTTTCTTAATGGAGCATACTAAATTTAGCAGTATGAATAATAAGCATGTACAACATTCAGTATGCTCCTTACTTGAAATTGATTAAGGCGCAAATTGCTTCAATAACTTGATTCTTTTCATATATGAAATAAAATGATATAATCTACTAATTCATCATTTGTTGCAGGGGTGATTATTTTGCAGGATAAAGATAAAAGTATGGCTTCCGAAAGGCTTGGGACACATCCAATATTTCCACTTATGGTAAAGCTTGCGATTCCTTCTGTGGTTGCAATGGCAATACAGGCACTTTACAATGTAGTTGACAGTATATATGTGGGGCAATTGAGCAAGGAGGCATTATCTGCCCTGTCTATCACATTTCCTGTACAATTGGTGTTAATCGGAGTAGCCGTAGGAACAGGAATTGGTGCAAGCTCTCTTATTTCAAGGCTGCTTGGCAGTTCTGAAAGAGAAAGGGCTGCCAATGTTGCCGAGCATGTAATTTTGGTGTCATTCATATATGGTTTGCTTGGAGTAATTACAGGTATTCTTTTTTCCAAACCTCTAATGCAGGCATTTACAGATACACCCGAGCTCATTGAAGAAGGATCCCGTTATATAAGAATAATACTTATCGGTTCAGTGGCAATGTTCATACCCATGATTTGCAATAATATATTAAGAGGACAGGGTAATGCGATGATACCAATGTATACAATGCTTATCGGTTCTGTCCTGAATATCATATTGGATCCGTTTTTCATTTTTGGTATTTGGATTTTTCCCAGATGGGGCGTTGCAGGTGCGGCATTTGCAACCGTATTATCCAGGATTATAAGCGGAGGATTCATTATTTATATACTTTTCAGCGATAAGAATGAGCTTAAAATGAATATAAAAATGTTCAAACTTGATTTTTCAATATTGGGCCAGGTATACAAGGTTGGATTTCCATCCATGCTGATGCAGCTGCTGGCTTCATTTGCACTGGCTGGAATGAATAAGATCCTGGCTTCGTTTTCTGATACTGCTATTGCTGCAGCAGGGATTTATTTCAGGCTCCAGTCATTTGTGTTTATGCCGGTTTTCGGTTTAAATCAAAGTTATATGCCAATTATGGGATATAACTATGCAAACGGCAACTGGGAAAGAATAAAAAAGACAATGAAATATGCTTTTATTTTAGCATTTGCTTTTACTGCTCTTGGCTTGATTATTTTCCAGTCCACTCCGGGCGGACTTATAAGAATGTTTAACACTGATGCAGAATTGGTCAGTATTGGAATACGTGCACTTAGAATTATCAGTATTACATTTCCCATCGCGGGACCAACAATATTGGCATCAACGACCTTCCAATCATTCGGAAAAGGATTTCCCGGTCTTGTCCTTGCTTTACTGAGGATGCTTGTCCTGCTTCTTCCTTTAATGTATTTATTTGGAGTTAATTTTGGACTTGACGGAGTATGGTTCGCTTTCCCGGTTACAGAATTGCTGAGTGCGGCAGCAGCATGGATATGGCTTATACATACATTAAGGAAATCAATGCATAAGGAAATAATAACTGATTTTACATCAGAAAAGCTGGCATAAAATCAGTTACCTTAATTTAAAATAATGTTTTTTTACTCTTTGGAAAGCTTGGTCAATACATACTGTCCATGTTCATTGATAAAGAAGCTGAATTTGACTTTTTCATTGCCGTCAAGCTCTAAAAAGCTTTCACTGCTGTTGTCAAAATAGTCCATGCTGTCTTTATACAACAACGAGAATGCCCTGGAAGAACCGCTGCCCTCAATATCAAAACCGCTGTCTATGATTATTTCAATCGAATGGCCGTCAATTTGCCCAACATAAACCCCTGTTACGTCCAGGTATTTCATATGGCCCTGCATATCATTGTCTTCCACAACAGCTTCAAGCTTTTCAAGAATCAATTGGCCTTTTTCGTTTTCATAGTACTCAATGCTGACAGTATCATCGCTGCTTAGCTTTTCGATTTCTGATTTTAACTTTTCATCAAATCTGAAGTCACCTGGTTTACCGTCAACCATTATTTCAATTGAGCTGTTGTCAATCCGTCCCGTATATTTCCCTTCGGCACTTATAACCTCTTTTTTTTCAGATTCACCGGCTTCAGTGGATGAGCTGTTATCCAATGTACTTTCCTTTATAGTTGACTCAGGTTTATTCATATCATCATTATTGCAGGCCGATATTGTAAAAACCAGTAAAACAGCAACTGTCATAAAAATTAATGTTTTTTGCACCAAATACACCCCTTTTATATTCACATATTATATTATACGTTATTTTAGACTTGAAAACAAAGATAATGTTTCAATACTTTTAAATATTATCTGAATTAATGCTCAATGCAAGTATTGGCATTATCGGAAAGCACCGAACGGTTACCTGCGAAATCATATGACTGGACAGCGTATTCATAGGATTTACCTTCTTTAGTGTCATGGTCTCCAAAATAATTATTGCTGGTTTTTCCGATTATCCTGCCATTTCTATATATATAATATCCATATATACCCATATTATCAATTGATGTATCCCATTCAAGCTCAATCAGATTTGCCGGCCCCTTAATCAATTTAAGGTTTGCCGGCGGTGCAGGTGGTATAGGTTCCAATACTCCCGTATGCAAATACCGGAGGTATGTCTGGTGAAATCCTTCATTGACTGTATTTGCACTGTAATAGTGGGTATAGGAAAAAACAAGAAACCTGTCCGCTATTCCATTAAGCCCCTTCATCTTATTTATTACATTATCAATGGTAGTTGCCGTCCAATCCTTTATATCAAAATTTTCTATATTCGCCCAATATTCCATTCCCGGTACTTTGGAAACTGCTTTTTTCAGTTCTTTAAACCATTTTATGTAATTTCCTTCATTAAGTAATCGCGCCCCTACTCCATCCTGCGGACAGAATATATCCCCTTTTTTCAATCCCGAATGCAAAAAAACATATTCCCACATTTTAGCATAATCTCCGGGGCTTCCTAGCCTGCCGTCCATATAAGGTGAAATTAAAACCGGCAGCCGCATTTTATTCTCATCAAGATAGCTAACCAAAATGTTAATACCCTTAGAAAGCATTTCTTTTGAGTTTCCGAAATCCAGCATGGTTCTGAAATAAAAATTATCAATCTCCCAGCCCCAGTACCACCCGTGAAAAGTGAGGGGATACTTGCTTTTATATTTTTTCCATAATTCATCCGCAATTTTGTTGCCTTCATTTATACGCTTGTAAAACCAATCTTTGTTATTCCTGTTTGCCCACCATTCTTCACTGAAATTAAGCCCTAAAAAAACCTTTATGTTGTTTTTTTCCGCATTCTTCAGGCACATTTCAATAATATCTGTCTTTTTTCCTCCTTCCTCTGCCTGGGAAAACCCGTCTATACCGGTGGGATAAAAAGTATATGTATGCTCTTTTCCACCGGCCGACTCAAAAAAAGCCGACGAAGTTAGTACTACATAAGTCATTTCAGCTTCATTCAGGATTTTCATCTCTCTTTCCCACTTTTCGTTATCCCAGTTTTTGACAAGCCACCATTGGATGAAGGTACCTTCTGCTTTAACCAGATTCTCCCCACTGCTGTTTTCGTTAAAGGCCATATTGTTTGACATATTCATGCTGCTAAATGAAAAAAAGCTTGTAATAGCAATTATTGGAATAGCCAGTAATAATATTCTGCTGAACATACAAATATTTCACCACCCATTCTTTTTTATTAATATTGGTTTACATAATTATATTATAGTATATTTTAATAATAAATATCAATGGATACTTTCTATTTTCAGACTTTTGCACAAATTATAAAGTCAATATTTTTGTTGAATTTAATATATTTTTTATGTTGTGTCTAAAAAAATTTATGCATTTTATATATATTGCACAAATTCTGAAAGTGATACAATATATATATAATTTTCGGAGGAGGTGTACGCAGAATGCAAAACATTGTAGAAAAGGTCAAATACTACTCAATGGACATATTGGTAATATTGATTCCTTTAGTCTTAGCAATAGTTTCCAAAATCTTAAGCAATGCAGACCTTAATTAACACACCTAAAAGGGTGTTTTTTATTGCAGATTAATGATTTACCCATCAAATTCAGAATACTTTTTATTTGACCCAAGTGCTTTATCTACAGGATATTTTGAATCATTAATCCTTAATTTCTTTTCAAATTCGGTGCTAATATCAATATTATATTTCACAGAAAAGCTTAATATAAAGTAAAGTACGTCACACAGCTCCTGGCATACCTTTTCTCTTGTAATACCATTACCCATAATATGCTCGGTTTCTTCCGGTGATTTGAATCTGAAATGCTCTAAAAGCTCTCCCGCTTCGGTTATTATTCCTATTGCAATATCCTTTGCACTGTGATACTTACCCCAGTCCCTGTCGTCACAAAATTTTTTCACCATATTTTTCATCTGTTCAATTCTAATTAAGTTATCCATTATATCATCCTCTCCCAAGTAACTGCATCTTTATATTTTAAGTCAATATAACTTCTTTTTCAACTATTTTCGCATCCGTATTTCTCTTGCCTAATTGGATTTTATAGGATATTATTAATATATAAACAATTTGCTCAATATGCATTCAATAATTAATTTAAAATGGAGGATTGATTTAATGTCAGTTAACAAAGAGTTTCTTCAATTTATATATCAAGCCGCCGGCATGCAAAGGTGGAATGACCATATAAGGCCAAATAAGGGATTTACCGAACTTGACAAGCAGGCTCATAAAATGGTGTTCGCCTACATAATCGGCAGGTTTGAAGAAGAAGACAGAAAAGTAGATATTGACTGGCAAAAAATTATCGAAGGGGGTTTATTTGAATTATTACACAGGCTTTTGCTGACTGATATAAAACCCCCGGTTTTTCACAAGCTCATGTCAAAAAAAGGAGACCAGTTAAACACCTGGGTTATATCAAAGCTTGAAGAAAAGGGAGTCTACAGGCTTCATGACAGCTTTAGAAGCAAAATATCGGAATACTATTTAAATCCACAGAGCAATCCGCTGGAAAAAAAAATATTAAAAGCCTCCCATTACCTTGCTACAAACTGGGAATTCAAGATAATTTACAGGTTAAACAGGGGATTTTACGGACTTGATGAAACAAAGCACAGCATTGCAAATGAAATAGAAGACCACTATGATCTTGCAGGAGTTCAAAAAATTATGCTCGGGAAAAAAACCATGGACTTTGTAGACTTGATGGGGCAGTTAAGATTTCAACAAAGATGGGCCCAGACTCCCCGATTGCCTGAAACGTCGGTATTGGGACACATGCTGCTTGTAGCCTTGATTACTTACGTTTTTACCCTTTGTGCCGGCGGATGCAGGAAAAGATTATATAATAATTTTTTTGCCGCATTGTTTCATGACATTCCCGAAGTATTGACCCGCGATATCATATCTCCTGTAAAAAATGCGGTAAGTGAGCTGGATTCAATAATTAAACAAATTGAAGAAAATCAGGTGGAAGAAAACATCCTGCCGCTTCTTCCGGTGTCCTGGCATAGTGAGCTCTTATATTTCACGCGAAAGGAATTTTCAAACAAAATCATTCAAAACGGCAGTATTATTATTAAAGATGTTATTGAAAGTAAATACAACAGTGATGAATATTCTCCGTTAGACGGTAAGCTTATTAACGGGTGCGACAAACTGGCTGCTTTGCTTGAAGCTTATCTTTCAATCAAGTATGGTGTAAGCACCCAGTTTTTAATAGATGGATATAAAGGTATTTATGAAAAATATTGTAATGTTGAAATAGGTGAAATAAATTTGGGCAGCGTAGTTAAACTTTTTAAGCTTAATCTCTAATATATAATATATAATGGAGTGATATTATGTTATTCAGCTTTAATAAAAAAAGCAAAACATTAAAGCATCTTAGAAAATCTCAAAGTCTTACAATAAAAGAGCTTTCCAGGCTTTCCGGAGTCAACGAATCAATTCTTGCAAAAGTCGACAACAGAAAAATGAAAACCATACCCGAGCCGATACAGACAAAAATCCGTCATGCACTGGACGAACGCAGTCATTAATTTTACTTTAGCATTTTCCACTTTCTGTTATGCGCATTAATGTAATTTTTTTTAATTTTCCCCATTTTTTAGTGCAGGTCAAATTTTTGCATATTATAAAACAGCTATTCGACCATTTTTTTTAGTAAGTAGCTGCAACTTCCTCTTCCATTTTGTCGTAATCTTTTAAAATCCTGATAAAAACACCCACTATTTCTTCATCAAATTGTGTACCCGCTCCCTCTTTAAGCTGGGCGATTGCGTCTTCAAAACTCAGTTTTATCCGGTATGTCCTGTCCGACATCATCGCATCAAAAGCATCTGCAATGGATATGATCCTTGCAAGCAGCGGTATTTTATCACCTTTTAAACCTTCCGGATATCCCTTGCCATCTATTCTTTCGTGATGGCATTGGACAATAGGAGCCACATCCCTGAACATTGATACTGCTGAAAGTATCCTGGCACCTTTTATAGGGTGCTTTTTAATTTCTTCAAATTCTTTTGATGTTAAGGCTTCCTTTTTAAGCAGAATATCATTCTCGGTGCTAATCTTACCCACATCGTGGAAAATTCCGCTGATTCTGAGAAGCTCCAGGTCACCTTCGGAAAGCTCCATTGCCTCTCCTATTTTGACTGAATAATATGAAACCCTGTCTGAATGCCCCCTTGTATAAACATCCTTTGCATCAACTGTCATCCTCAGGGCCTCTATTGTATCCATATACCTTTCCTTAAGCTGGTCGTATGTCCTGTTAAGCTCTTCATTTTTTATATTGACAAGTGAATGTAAAAATGCATTGTTAATTGATGCCGCAACCTGTCCTGCATATATTTCAAGAAGCTTCGTGCCATCTTCCATTTTCATATTTGCACCTTCAACATAAATTACTCCCATGCTTTTTTTGTATTCGTTTACCAGTGGAAAAACCATGCCTTTCCTGGTTTCAATAACCCTTTTGGACATTCTTGCATCACCGATACTCTCTATAAGTACGGCTCCAAGCATGTCTACAACATCTTCTACATGGTCACTGTATTTTCCCACTCCCCTGAATATGCTTTCACCCCGTTTGTCTCCGTCTCCTGACAGGTCATCAATAAGTATAAATGCATCTTCACTGTTTACAAGCGGTATAATCTGGGAAAGTATTTCCTTTAAAATGCTTGTTATGGGCTGCAGCTGGTAAATTTTAGGTACGGCCTGGAGTATATTGTTAAGTCCTTCCTGAAATTTCTTTATGGTACTTACCTGCTGAATTGATTTAATTCCCGATTCTACAAGGAGAAGAAGCTGGTCAAACCTGTCGCTCTTTTCACAATAACCTTGAATATCAAGCTTTCTTATTGTTTCTATGGGAGGTGCTATATCCTTATGTCCGGTTAACAAAAGTATGTATAATTCCTTGTTGAACTTTCTTATCTCTTTAACCACTTCATCCCCGTGCAAAGGTGACATCAAATAATCCAGGATCAAAAGGTCATAATGCTCATTCAATACTCTCCTAATTGCTTCAACAGGGTCCGTAACTCCCGTAAACTCATACCCGGCACGCTTTAACAAAACTTCCAGGGCATCAATTATTCCCTTTTCATCATCAACAACTAAAATTTTATAACTTTTTGCTTCTTTTCTGCTGCTTCTTCTCACTTTGATCCCCCCTATTCTTCAAACCTACTCAGGTATTGACACATAAAAAGTAGTGCCTTTGCCATATTCCGACTCAAACCATAAATTTCCTCCAAATCTTCCCTTTATGGTTGAATGGGACATATACAAGCCTAAGCCTGTACCATCCTTTCCTTTGGTAGTTACCATCTCCTTAAACAGCTTTTCCTTGATTTCAGGCTTTATGCCGCCTGCATTATCTCTAAAAATAAATAATATTTGTTCTTTTTCTTTTTTTATCCTCAGGTGTATTTTTCCTCTCTTCCCCTTATATGCCTGTATTGCATTAATAATTATATTGTCAAACACCTGTATGAGTACATTTATTTCTCCATTTATTTCCTTGAACCTGTGAACCTGCAAATCCAGTTCAAGTTCACAGTGAAACCTTTTAAGCTCGTGCTTCATCAAAATATCCATTCTTTTACAAAGCTCTTCTATGGTAAAACTGATTCCGGCCGAGCTTCCATATTGAACTGTCTGCCCCTTTACAGCTGCTATCACATCAGACATATATGCACAATAAGGCTTTAGTTTATGAAGCCATTTAAATATATCCTCAGCTATTTCATAATGGTCTTCTTTAGTAACCGTCAAATCATCTATAGATTCTTTATATTCGACAACCAGGTCACGAATTCCTTCAATGCCTCCAGCAATAGACATAATTGGTGTCCTCAAATTGTGGGCAATTCCTCCTACAAGCTGTCCCAAAGACACCAAGCGCTCTTGTTCCATAAGTATGGAATGGTTTCTTTCAATTATTTCAAGGTCTTTTTTGCTTTGGGTTATATCCTTAAAAAGAATTATTGTTCCTATGGACAAGTTATTTTTTATAATGGGGGTTATTTCTATCCAAAAATATTTATCAAAATTTTCCATGCCGATATGGTGCTCAAAAGCAATTGATTCTCCTTGTGTTTGGGCTGTTTCAATATATCCGTTGATGACTTCCCTGTTTAACCCAATTGATTCGTTATCTTTCAATATGTCAAGAATACTTTCGTTCCTGGAAAAAGTTAAAACTTTTCCAAATGTATCCGCAAAGGTCTTGTTGTAATCAATTATTTTGTACTGCTCGTTTATCACAACAAAACTATCGGATATCAAATCTACAATACTTCGCAAAGCCACAGGCACTATACTTAGGAATTTGAATTTAAAAATTGCAAAAAAGAAGCATACGCCTGTTATAAAGAAAGACAGGACATTGCTGTAAAAACGTACTTCTATTATGTTTGTAGTCAAAAAAACATTGTATACGAAAGGAATTGCCAAGCCCATTATTATTAATAGTGACTGTTTGGAGAAAAAGCCTGCGTTTTTTACCGTGTAAACTGTAAGGAAAAACATCCCTACAATTATACATACGTAAGAATAAATTGTATGTACAATAAAATATTCACCTAACGAAGCGGAAATCGTTAAATCCTCATATTCCATATATTTGTAAAACAGGTTATGGTTATTATTGGTTAAAAGCATAACTATTGAAATTAAAGGTATGATAAAAACTATTAAATGTCTTAATCTAAATTTTATACTGGTATTTGCAAATACCAGCCCTAAGAAAAAAACTCCTACGGGGGAAAGAATAATACCAATATAAGCTATATAAACCAATATGTCTTTTGTAGGCAGGTTTATTCTAAAACGGTGCTCCATTACCGTAGCACCTATGGCCCAGATAAAAATTGTTGTTACAAAAGCTATAAATACATAATGTATTTGCCTTTTGTTTTTCATTCTGACAACAAATGTAATCATGGCCAACAGCAATACCAATGGTATATACAAAATAACAATTCCCATATAAATTTCTCTCATAAATCCCCCAGCTTCATATATTTGGCTCTATAACCGGCAATGATAACTACTATCTTATATCCAGCAAAATTTTTGTCAATGTTTCGTGATGAGTCTTGATAAAATAATGATTTGCATTTTTAAGAATGTGAAGCTTAACATCATTTGAAAACCTGTACCACCTCTTATAATGGATTTTACTTTTTTTAGTTAATAAGTCAACATCTCCAATAATGCAATATATAGGAGCATTTAACTTGAATGCCCTTTGCTTGCTTAAACTGTAGAAATACTGGTAATAATACTTAACATCACGCCTGAATGCTTTTATCATATACCGTTTTTCCTGTTCTTCGAAGGTGCATTTTTCCAATCCGAACATATTTAGAATTTTAATAATATGATTATCCGGTATAAAGTTCCATGGGTTTGACAAATCACCTAAATATTTTGCAAACCTGGGAGGAAAAGCGCCCCCAATACATACGGATAAAACTTTTCTATTATGCAGTTCAAGATATCTTGCAACTTCAATTTCCAGGGCACTTCCAATACAATGTCCATATAAAATGATATCCCCATGAACGCCTTCTAAAATTTCTTTCACCAGTTGTTTTGCAATCTCTTTAATATAAATATATTTCCTTCTTCTAGGATATATATTGTAATCGGGAAAATTAATGGAATATACCGAATACCTGTCGGACAAATCGCATAAAGTATCTCCTAAATCCTTATATATAAATGAAGAACCTCCTCCATACGGAAAGCATATTACATTAATGCCGCCTTTATCACTGCCGCTAATTTTTATAAGCAAATTTCCCGCGGTAATAACATTTTTCCTTATATAATGGGAAAGCATTTTTACGGTAGGATTATTATATAAATCGGCAAAGTTTACATTATTGTCAATTTTAGATATAATTTTTATTGCACTTAAAGAATCTCCGCCTAAATCAAAATAATTATCATCAATTCCAATATTTTCCACCCCCAGTACTTCACTCCATATATTAACCAATGCCTTTTCTGTTTTATTCCTGGGAGCCACATACTTATTCCCTAAGGATAGAGAATTATCCTGCTCAGGCAATAGCTTCCTGTTAACCTTTCCGTTTGACGTCAAAGGTATATTTTCTACCCTAATGAAACTAGCCGGTACCATATAGTCAGGCAGCTGCTTCGACAAAAAATTTCTTAAATTTATTATTGAAAGACCTTTATCGCATTCAATATAAGCTATTAATTGTTTTTGGCCATCCCTGGATTCTTTGTCGATTACAACTGCTTTACGGATTTTATCGTGCTTTAACAAATTGTTTTCCACTTCACCTAACTCAATTCTATGCCCTCTGATTTTAACCTGGTGGTCAATTCTGCCGCAATACTCCATATCCCCCCTGGCATACCATCTGGCAAGGTCACCGGACTTATACATTCTTTCGCCGCTAAAATAAGGATTCTCAACAAACCTTTCCTTTGTAAGCTCCGGTTTATTAAGATAACCTCTGCACACTCCATCACCACTTACGTATAATTCACCTGTCATACCTATAGGTAATAAATTCAAATGGCTATCCAGTATGTAGGTTTTAAGAGTAGGTATTGCCTTGCCTATATTGCTCAAACCCGATTCTATGTCTTCTCCGGTAATTTCCTTAAAAGTTACATGCACTGTTGTTTCCGTTATGCCATACATGTTGACAAGCTTAATATGAGGATATTTCTCTATAAAGGATTTTAACATTAAAGGGTTTAAAGCTTCTCCGCCAAATATGATATATCTTATTTTAATCTTATTGGATTTTAAAGCAATATCAAGCAGGTTATAAAATGCAGAGGGTGTCTGATTCAACACCGTAACCTTATGAGCCTGTATCAATTTAGTAAATTTTTCCGGGTCCCTGGCGGCAAGCTTTGGAACTATTATTAATTTCCCTCCATATAAAAGGGCCCCATACATTTCCCATACGGAAAAATCAAAGCAATATGAATGAAACAGTGTCCATATATCGTTTTGATTAAAATCAAACATGAATTTATCATTAAAAAGCAGCCTGACAACATTCTTATGTTCTATCATTACACCTTTGGGACGTCCGGTGGAACCAGACGTATAAATAATATATGCCAGGTCGTTCGGTTTGTTTATGTTGGGCAGGTTTTTGCATCCCTTGCCGCTTGATGCTTCATCACATAAATCTATCACATGCCCTTCAAAATCAACCCGCCCTTCAAATAGCGACCCGGTTAACAGGACCTTTGCCTTGCTGTCAGCAAGCATATAATTAATCCTGTCGTCTGGATATTCCGGATCAATAGGCATATATGCCCCTCCGGCTTTTAAAACAGCCAGCATGCCTATAACCATCTCAAATGAACGGTTTATCAATATCCCCACTATATCGTCGGCTTTTACCCCCTTTGACCTTATAATTCCGGCAACCTGGTTTGTCCTTTCATTCAGCCTCTTATAGGTCATTTTTTTGTTTTCATAGATCAATGCGGTTTTACCGGATCTTTTTTTAACCTGGCTTTCAAATATTTGATGCACAGTCTTATCTTCAGGATAGCCGGCTTTGGTATTGTTAAACTCATATAATATTTTATTTTTTTCATTTTCCGAAATCATTTCCACATTGCAAAGCTTCTTGCCCGGGTCGTCAAGGGCATGCCACAAAAGCCTTATTATATGGTCATGTATAAAATCAATTTCTTTTTCATAAAAAAGATCCTTTAAAAAATCATAGTCCAGTACAATGCTCCCGTCATCTTCCCTGTCATTAATATGTATATATAAGGACTCTACCTGGTGTCCGTTAAAATGCCACCTGGAATATTTACTGTCACTTGATATATCATCTTTTATGAATTTGGCATTTTGATAAGACAGCACTATATCATAAAGATTGCCCGTAATAATACTTTTGTTTCTTTTTCTAACTTCCTTTAAAAGCAAATCATACGGGTACAGTTGATGCTTCAGCACCGAAATCCATTCTCTTGAAACCTTTTCGGAAAAATCCTTAAAACTTAGTTCATCTTCAATTTTTATCCTCAATGGGACAGTACTTATAAACATGCCCATAATATTCTTCTCTCTTGCATTTCTCCTGTTTAAAACGGGAGCACCTAAAACAATATCGGTTTTCGAAGTTACCCTGTTTATATAGATTGAAAGAGCATACAAAAAAAGTCCGAATATAGAGCTTTTAGTCTCATCGCAATACCTTCTGATTTTATTGCACAGCTTATCGGGAAGCATAAAGGTTTTTCTGGCCGATTCACTCTTTTTGTTATTTTTTTTGGGTGTTTTCAGTATTGTCGGGTCGGGAATGTCCTTAAACTTTTCAAGCCAGAAAGCCCTGTCTTTTTCATATCTTTTTGATTTGATATACTCCTCTTCCCGTTCAACATATTCTATATATGAAGGCTCCTTATCATTAATTATCCGGCTGCCGCTTTTTAAACAATTGTAATATTTTATTATATTATTGCATATATGTATCATGGTCCAGGCATCACATATGAGATGATGCATTTTTATGTAAACTCCTGCTTCGGTATCATTTACTTTTATCATTGCAAAATAAAAAAGGTCGGATTCTATTATGTTAATAGGCTCCCTTGATTTTTCACTTTCCCAATTATACATATCGTTTAAATCTTTTTTCCTAAAATCCAGAAAATCTATTTTTCCGTATTCATACTCGCAAATATACTGTTTTGCTTCTCCGTCTTTCCCCATAATTCTTATTCTTAAAGCATCATTTTTTTCAATAATCAGATTAATTACTTTTTCGAGCAACCTAAAATCAATATCCCCTTTTATTTTTAAGGTACCAGAAATAATATTTATGCTTGTCCCATTGTAAAGCTTTTCTGTATACCATATGCCCTTTTGAGGATATGTAAGAGGGTACAGTTTTCTATTTTTCAAAATGCATCCAACCCCATAAATAAAGTTTGTTGTCTTTTGTTTTCTTTTTATTGTTATTATATTACTAATTAATTGTATTTTCAACAAAGAAATTTAGTAATTACTATTTTTTAACATTATATTATGGTTTATTTAATTTTAACTACGGTTACGCCGCTGTCTCCTTCGCCAAAAGAACCCAGCCTGAAAGAGGATACATGCTTGTTTATTTTAAGGAAGCCTTGTATACCGCTCCTTAAAGCACCTGTACCTTTTCCATGTATTATTGTTATCTCTTTAAGTCCCGATAGGCTTGCATCATCAAGATACTTGTCTATTATTGCACATGCTTCGTCAACCGTCATTCCCCGCACATCTGTCTCGACGGATATATTTTCTACCTTTGCCCTTCCTATCTTGCCCGTTCCGCCCGCTATAACCGCTCTGCCGCCTTTTTCTTCAACAGGCTCCAGGTTTGAAATGTGAACATTAATTTTCATTATGCCGGCCTGTATAAGTGCTTCTCCGTTAATATCAGGAGGTTTGACAACCGTACCCTTTTGATTTATGTCAATAATAAGCACATCATCTCCTTTTTTAATTTGATTAACGGAAATTTTGCCTTTACCCTTAGCCTTTGAATTATGTGCCAGACCCTTTTCTATTTCATCACTTTTTTCCTTTATCTTAAGCCTTAATTCTTCAGCCCTTTTGTTCACTTCCCTTTGATCTGCTTCACCCTTTAGCTTTCTCAATTCTTTTATTACCTTGCCGGCTTCATCCCTGGCATCCAAGATTATTCTCCTTGCTTGCTCCCCCGCTTCCCTCAGCATTTTGTCCTTCCGCTTCTCCACCCTGCTCTTTTCATCTTCCCATCTTTTTTTTATCTTATCAATTTCCTGCCTGTGTTTTTTGGCTTCAATCCTTTCCTCTTCAATCTCGGTCCTGTTTTTTTCTATTGTTGTCATTACATCTTCAAATTTGACGTCCTCCTGGGTCAAAAACTCACCGGCTCTGTTTAGTATTTCATTATCCAGCCCAAGTCTTTTTGATATGGCAAATGCATTACTTTTCCCCGGAACTCCTATTAATAAACGGTATGTAGGCCTTAGGGTGCTTACATCGAATTCACATGATCCGTTTTCTATACCATCTGTCGTTAAGGCATACACCTTAAGCTCACTATAGTGGGTTGTTGCAACAGTTGTACATCCTCTGCCGTATAAATTTTCAATAACAGCCATTGCCAGCGCAGCGCCTTCAGTCGGGTCCGTACCGGCGCCAAGCTCATCCAGCAAAACCAGGGATTTATGGCCGGCATTTTCTAGAATGCCCACCATGTTGGTCATATGAGAAGAAAATGTGCTCAAGCTCTGCTCTATACTTTGCTCATCGCCGATATCCGCAAATATTGTATCATATACACAAATTTCAGTTCCGTCTGAGGCAGGAATATGCAGCCCGGATTGAACCATGAGTACAAAAAGCCCCACAGTTTTAAGTGTGACGGTTTTCCCCCCCGTATTGGGTCCTGTAATAACCAGGGTCTTAAAATCATTGCCTATCCAAAAATCCACCGGCACAACCTCATCCTTATGCAAAAGAGGGTGCCTGCCTTTTTTTATGATAATAATGCCTTTATCGTTAAGTGCAGGACTGGCACAATTGTATTCAAGGCTCAGCCTTGCCTTTGCAAAAATGAAATCTATCTTGCCAAGTACTTCCAGATCAATCCTCAAACCATCAAGTATCAAAGCCGCCTCATTGGATAATTCCCTTAAAATCCTTTCAATTTCTACTCTTTCCTTAATTTTAAGCTGTTTGATTTTATTATTTGCATCAACAACTGCCATAGGCTCAATAAACAGTGTAGCACCACTTGCGGACGAATCATGCACCATACCGGGTATTTCGTTTTTGTATTCCTGCTTAACGGGAATCACATACCTGTCTTCCCTTAATGTTACAAGGAAGTCCTGAATATATTTTTTATTCCTTGAAGACCTGATAATACTTTCAAGCTTATCCTTTATGGAATATTGAATATCCTCCATACTTTTCCTGATATTCCTCAATGTTATACTTGCATCGTCAGATATTTCATTGTCACCAATAATGGATGTATATATATTATTTTCAAGTGTTCTTGATGTCACAAGCTGTGCCGACATGCTATTGATGATATTATTGTCAGGCACATCGGATTTTTCTTTTGAAAAGCTCTGCATGCTTCTCGAAACCCTTAAAATATCCGCAATGGACAGCAATTCTCCAGGGCCTAAAACCGCACCCATTTCAAGTCTTTTTATACTTGGCCTTATATCCTTTACACCGCCAAGAGGCGGTATTCCCTTTTTAACTATACATGCTACCCCATCATCCGTATCTTTGAGCCTTAGCGCAATTTCATTAATCTCTGCACCAGGCCTTAATATTTCAGCTTTTTCCCTTCCTATAGCCGTAGATGTGAGACTTGTCAGTTTTTCAATTATCTTATCATATTCAAGTCTTGAAAGAACCCTGTTATCCATATTAACTCCTGTTTTTTAAGCTTATATACATATTATAGTTTAAAGCTTATACAGGCTTTTTGCAAGTAAAAACTAAGATTAAAGTTTCCCCATTTTTAACATTGAGAAGATTTATGTGTATAATGAAACAGTTATCATTGGGAATGAATTTAGACCAGCTAATAGTTGTCAAGGGTTTTTTAAAAAAAAGTTAA
>JANQLN010000092.1 GCA_028280575.1 Clostridia bacterium | reverse complement strand
TCTGTACTATGATATCCCTCTCATACGTCCACTCAAGCATATTTTGAAACCGGTTCCAGTAATCATCATTCCACAGGTCCATGTCAAACTTGCCATCTGCCAACAGCCTGTAAGGTTTCATCTCTGCACCCTCACGCTGGCTCATGGTGTTTCTCACGTAATTGCCTCCTGCATGATGTATCTCATCAAGATGTTCCTTTAAATCATCCAGCAGGAAAATATGGTCCGTCTTACTTCCTCCCAAAAGCAATACAGGCTGACCTTTGTATTGCCAATAGCGTACATTCTTTGAATAATACCCTATTCTATTCTCATTCCTTTTAGCATTACCTTCTTTAACCATAAACAGTTTTCTCCTTTTTTAATCGTTGTAAGCTTTTCTCCATGAGGAAATATTGGGATGTATCACCTGTCATCCTTTTTTCCTTCATTTTATCAATAATTTTTTCAAAAAGCAAAAAATATTCCTTGTTTATCCCTTCTATAGTCTCCAAAAAGTTTATTTTAAAAAAGCGAGCTAATATTTATTTGATTTTCGCAATGTAATTATATTGTCAAACAATTTTTTCAACCTTTTGTTTTCAAACAGTTCCTTATATTCATAAAGCATGGATAAATAAACTGAATGCCACAGCTTGAAATCATTGTATTTTGAGTAATGCTTTACTGATTTATTGTTAAAACACCACGGTTTTAGTCCGGCAAAATGAATACCGTATACTCCTGATATGTCAGGATAGCCGTTGAAGCTTGCATATTTTATATCTATATTATGCCAGCTGCCTGATAACTTCATTGTCAGATACTGCATTTCCGGCCACCTGAACCTTTCAATCAGCTTTAAAATATTATCATTTTCCAAATCACTTAATATATTGTCGTATAATTTTTGAGATGGAGCTAAAACATATAATCCGGAATTTACCCCCATATTGTCAATATCATACATAACCCTGTCAGTTATATTCTTTGGTATTTTACTGCTGTGGGGACATATGGGATTATATATTTCATGCCACTTCCACTCATTTTTCAAGCGGAATGACCTGGGAACAATAAATCTATTATTTACAGAAACAATACAATTTTCTTTCCTTTCATTTATGATTCCGGCAGGCGTATTCAACGAAAACAGTTCCCTGTAATGGGAAAGCGGTAAAATATCACTATCTGCTATAACTATTTTTTTATAGCTTTTTTTGTATGGACCGTCACAGCCAAGCAGCAGAGCATTGAACCGGCTGAAAAGATATGAGCAGTCCTGCCTGTTATTACAATATTTATGACGAACGAATACCTCCTTCATTTCAATAATGTCATCATATAAGATATTTAATGCTTTTTTTGCTTTTAATGTTATATTTTCAGAAACAATACAAATCAAATCAGCAACTATATTCTGCTTTCTTATGCCATAAGCAAATGCAAGGGCTCCTGGAAGGTAATTGTCATTTCTTATTAGAAAACTTACAAAGGCTTTCTGCCTGTTTGAAGCTGTATCCATGTTCTTAACATACCACTTTCTTTATATATGCTTGATTATACAAACAGTGGGCATGAGATAATATATAAAAAATTTTTAATATTGGTTTTCTGCATAAAAGGAACTGCTGCAATACTAACACTTCAATTAGTTTTGCAGCAGTCTAAGGCTGCACCCTTGCATAAATACCGGTGCACTAGTACTCAGGCTTCAGCTTTTTTATAAACTATTTTTTTGATACTGTCTAAAGATAAATAAAACTCATCAGAAAGCTTGTCAATGCTGGTTCCTGATTTGAAACTATCATAGATAATTTTGTTTCTATGCTTCAAGGATTCCCTGCTCCCTGAACGTTCACCCCATTTTTTTCTTATGCCATTGGGATTGGGAATATAAACAAGTTCACCCTGAACATACTTTTGGATTTCTTTTAGTAATTTATCTGGAAAAACAGTACCTGCTTTAACGTATTTCATTCTAACCCGCTCCTTTAATTTTTTTGCATTAAAGAAGCAAAGTCTACGTTATAGACATTTTTTTAATTTTAAAAGTTAGAATGACGGCGATTATTATTCCAATCTTACTGCTCCATGCAAGCAACCGCCATTGTCCATATTGCAGACTTTGCATGGAGCACTGTCAAGTACGAAATCAAAAACACCAATCATCATATCCCTCCTTTCAAATTTTAGTTTTCACATAAAAGATGAATAAATAATCAAAGTGAGAAAACCACCTCCAAAAATAAAGGCTGTAAGGTAATGGAATACCTTTACAGCCTTGTAATCATTGTACGAACAAAACATGATACATTCAAAATTCAAGTTTTGTTCGTAAGATAAATCCGCATACTGTAATTATATATCCCTTTTAACATATTTCATAAATTGAGAAAGCATAACACAAACAACCTCAAATCAGGCGTCCTTTGCTTTTCCTATTGATAAATGAACATTAAAGGTTAAAAATCATTTTACAGTATACTCCCTATTTATTTTATGGTTATATGATACTACTATTACCCACATTGGTCAAGAAACCATATATGCATTAACTGTATTTCCTTGTTTGTCATGTTAAGTGGATATCCTCTTTACAGCAACACTTGCCAAGGCCTTTAATCATATCTGTTTTTACTAATTTATCATAGTATTTCACTTGTGCAGCCGTTTCATCAATTATGCTATAAGTAGGATTTCCAATCCAATTTTTATTTTCAGTCAACTGAATCGTGATCCCAATTTTATCAAAATACTTTATTTCATCTATATTATCTATAATATTTGTAACTTTTATATTTTCTATATTTTTAAACAAGGCATACACCTTATCACCGCGTACATAAGAAAGTGCACCCAGTGTCCAGCCGGAAGCATGCAAATATCCATATTCACCCGTATCAAAACTGACTGCATTATAGCTGTAGATTCCAAGCTTTGTAGAATCAATCACATCTTCTATCGGAACGGTGTCAAAACGCTCCTCCATTCGCTGATAGGGTGCTTCCTGTAAGGTATGGCTTGAAACTGTATATATATACATATTTTCGCTTTCCCTAGGGTATAAATACACAGTGTTACCATCCATACTGACCGAAACATCGCAGGCGTTGCTTCCTTGCAGTTGGTGACAATTGAGGGGTTTTAAGTCTATACTGCGAATAATTTGAAGCGCATTGAGATCATACACAAATAATCCAAAATAACTGTGGAATATTACAATATCATCCGAAGCGTAGTCAAGTTCTGGCACACTGATACCGAGGGTTTGCTCCAGGGACAACTCCGGGGCAGCAGGCTCAACTGTTGTTTTACTACTATTTAACAGTTTGACGAGCTTTTCATAGAGCCCATCATCTATGAGGCTGTAACGACCTTCCGTGCCCTGCTGTATCACGGCTTTACCATCATGCAAAAACACGTAATAGTCAGATGTTGTACCGTCAGAATAGTTTTCGCGTAACAGGTAACACTCCTCCAGAGTTCTAATATTAATACCCGGCCATGCAGCTGATTTTAATAAATAATCCGTAATGGCATCTTTAGCAAGCTGGGCGTTGTCACCTGATAATGGTGATATTGTATATTTGACTTCCTCGTTAACAAGCTGGATAAGCTCATAATATATAGAATCTTCAGCATTTAGCATAGGTTCCTGTTCTTTAGGATTTGTGAGTAACCCAATACTTACTGCAGCTGCGGCGACCACAGCTGACATAATAATCCAAAATGAGCGTTTCCTATAATTTAAGATATTTTTAATCCTCCCTTTTACATTCCCCTCACCAAATGCAAGCGGACTACCATTTAAGATATGCCTTCCGGCAGCAAGGGACAATAACGAATTAGCATAAGGCTTTTTAATATCTTTATTCATTTCTTTCAGTACCTGTTCATCACAGGAAAGCTCCATATCCGTACCCATTAATATGAAACCAATCCACACAAGGGGATTAAACCAATGTATGGATAATATTAAGAAAGCCAATATTTTAATGATATGGTCTTTTCGACGGATATGGGTCTTTTCATGTAACAAAATATAACCTCTTTCTTCAACGCTAAGTCCAACCGGTAAATATATCTTTGGTCTTATTAATCCAATCACAAATGGAGTTCTCAGATTCTTGGCTTTGAAGATATTCTTCTCTATTAATTTTGCACTTTTTAGCTGTCTTTTTAAGATAAAAATAGATACAATGCCGTACACAAGCAATGCTATTATGCCTAAAACCCAGATATATGACCCTATTTCTGTATAAATCTGCAGTGGATTTACGCTAGCCCCAATAGTCGGTGCCGGAAGTGCTTCACTTATAAAAAAATCAACTGCTTCTATCCCACTATTAATCCGGGGACTTTGCTGATAGATAATGTCATGCGGGATTGGAACAGCATTCGTATTCCTTGGCATAAGACTAAACATGCTTTCAAAGGAGAATGGAATTATCAAACGAAAAGCAACTACTCCCCATATGACATAGGAGATAAATTTTGGAGCTTTTTTGAGCGGCAGCCTGATAAGTATTACAAAAATGATTACATAGCTTGCCGTAAGGCTCATATTTAAAACAGAAAGAAATAGTTCACTCATAACTACACCTCCTTGTGCTCGTCAATTAATTTTTTCAACTCTTCAGCCTGGTGTTTGCTTAACTTTCTTGCTCTGATAAAAGCTGTCAGAAATTTTGGCAACGATCCTCCAAAGGTGTCCTCAACGAAACGTATACTTTGCTTTGCGTAATATTCATCCTTATGAATCGAAGATGAAACAATAGCATTTTCATTTTGGAAAATACCTTTTTCACATAGTTTTTTTAGTACTGTATATGTTGTAGACTTTTTCCAGCTCATTTCTTTTTCACATAGCTTCACAAGATTGCCGGAACCAATCGGCTCACTCTGCCATATTAACTCTGCAAACTTTTCTTCACTTTCTGTAAGTTTATATTCTTTCATGATAAACCTCCTTGGTCTATATAATATCGACCTGGTATTACTAGTCTATACTCTATAGACCAAAATGTCAATAATAACTTTTTAGAATAATCCAATACTTTGCAAGTCAAACGAAAAAAAAGCTTAAATGTATTAACCCAGGTGGAGTTTCACTGTAAAATTTTATCTTATGTTATAATACTATTGATTTTATGCTGTAATTAAAAATAAACTCAATACCTTACCAACATTTCTTTTTATATTGGTACTTATATAGTGAAGTGTTTAAAGGATGGTGGATAAAATTAAACTAAGTGATGATGTTGTACATAGCTATGCAAGAAAAATCATGGGATTTGCGTATTCAAAGACGCATAATTTACAGATAGCCGAAGATTTATCACAGGATATACTATTATCTTTATCAACTTCCCTAAGACGTCAAGAGAAGATTGATAACCTTGATAGTTTTGTTTACACTATCTGTTGCTATACTTGGTCAAAATTCCTGCGAAGCAATAAAAAGCATTGGAACAACCTTGATGTAAATTCTTTGTTTGATTTGCAAGATAGCAGCAATATCGAAGAAGAGGTAAATCATAAATTTTTAATCAAAAGATTGAAAACTGAAATCGCTTATCTCACCAAACTACACAGGCAGATAACACTTATGTTTTATTATGAAAACAAAACTGGTGATGAAATATCAAAATTGCTTGGTATTCTGCCTTCTACTGTCCGTTGGCACTTAAGTAAAATAAAAAAGAAATTGAAAGTAGGGATGGAAATGACAAATAACAATTTAAATTATACTCCAAAAAGAATCATGGCAGGGCATGATGGATACAAAAATAAGGAATACGACCAGTGTGGACTTGGTTCTGACCGGCTGGTAGATAACATTTGCCTTGCATGCTATGGAAAAACGCTCACAATAGAAGAAATCGCAAGAACGCTTATGGTAGCGGCAGGGTATATAGAAAACCATATAAAATGTCTGGTATATATGGATTATATGTGTGTAGTCAATAAAAACAAATACACTACAAATTTCTTCATTGCAAACATAAGGCACAATGTGCTTGCAGGTAAATATCATTATTATAATATAGGCCCATATGCCCAAAAGATATATAACGCATTTAATAAAAGGTATGATCAGATTAGAGATATCAGATTTTTAGGCAGTGATCTAGATAAAGATTTTGTGCTTTGGGCAATTATGCCAATTGTAACAAACAAACTTTATTACAAATCAATGAGTACTGTTCTTCGTAAAAACAATATCAATATAGATACTCCGAAACGCAAAGATGGTTCACAGCATTGGGTATGCGCAACCCTTTGTGATGATAGCTATTTTGATACACAAACAGAATTCACAGGAGAAGAAATAGATTTTTATAAAAAATCAACCGGAAATGGAATTAAGACAAGGTATGATGATTTGGGGAACTCATCTTTACAGCTTGATAGCAGAGCAACTATAAACATAGGAATTCATTGGCGCAACTTTGATTCTCCCAATTTAAGTAATATATACCGCATTGCACAAATTATTTATAAAAATGAGGTTCCAAACGAACATGATAAACTTGTCATTGCCAGGGAAGCAGAAGAAGGATATGTAAGGATGATTGACGGAAAGCCTAAAATACTTGTGCCTTATTTCAACAAGCCAGAATTTAGTAGTTTAAGTAATATTTTAGATGAAATCCTTGCAGAGCTTGGAGAAGAAATATTTATAGATTATATTGAGAAATATGCAAATTCATTTGAAAAGGAAATACCGGACTTTATTTCATCAGAAGAAAGGGTTTATCACAAATATAAGATCTACCCCCAGTATGCCGTTTTATATTGGCTGACTGACAATGATTTTCTACGCTACCCTACTGATGAAGAAGCCAAAAGGCTTTGTACAGTTGTATGGCGTAATGAGTAATTATATTAGTCAGATATACATATAAAGCTTTAAGAGGATTTTAAGCAATAAGGAACACGCTGTTCTTGCAGCAGATATCCAAGGGTGTTGTGCTGCCAGCTGTCTAATAAGTTACGTCATCAAATCTTTCTATCCTACAGCCTGCATTAATTAAATGAGAGACTCATTTTTCCATATTAGCAGCGATTTCACAATAGCGTTTCGTAGCTGCTTCAGATGGTTCACCTTTTTTGCAGAATTGCAGTTTGGCCAGCTTGCGATTCGGTCTTTCAACAATCAGCCTATTCTCATCGTCCAGCTTATCTTTCAAAACTGAAAAAGCTTCAATGAAACGCTCATCTTTTCGAGCCTCGGGGTAGAAAGAAAGCACGTAAGTATAGTAAAAGAGATTATATCTTAGAAACGGATATTCTACTTGCATGAACAATTTACCAATCCCAAAGTGACAGGGACCCGTCGGCACGCGAACAGTCCAGTGATTGAGAAGGGTTTCAACCGCCCGGGAAAGGTCAGAGCCCTCGTTCATACCTGCACATCTAAAAGCATCCAGGGCATATAGCGTTACTCCTGGGTTGGAGTAGTTAGTCTCCGGTCCACGTCCATAAGAAAACTTGTTGCAGCGCCATCCTCCATCTTCAAATCGGTTCGTCAATAAATAATTGAGCATTGTTTTTACGCGGCTGTCACTTTCATATCCGTTTCTGCACAGTGCAGCAGCAGATACAGCTGTATGGCATGGATAGATTGAACCCTTGGGCGCCACACGCACCCGGCCATCTTTTCGACAAGCATTGAGAACAAGTTCTGCAGCACCCCTTAGCGCTTCGTGAGACTTCGATACTCCCAGCTCACTGAGGATAAGGAGCGAATCCAAGGTGCTAAATGGCCCTCCCACGCCAATACGCCCGTCAGGAGTTGCCCAAAAGTCTGCACCGTTGTCATGCCGTGTAGCTAGAATCTGATCCAAGTCTGCTGCATACATCTTACTCACCAGCTCCTTCTTTATAAATACTTCTTATTTCCCATTATCTTACATAGTGTTACATTCCAACATTTCCGCTATATGGGCATGGGACATACCACTGCCTAATTGATCAACACCCTCTTATATACCACACAGATATACCTTAATTTTTATTTTAGATTTCTAATTTATATTATATACCATCTTCTCTTACTTTTCCAGGAGCCCACTCGAAAAGTCGTGTATGCGGATTTAGCACAGAATTAATTAAAACAGCCCATCCACTTCCGTTTTCTGCCTATTTATCCCATGTATTTGAATGCATATCCCAAAGAACATCAGGAACAATTTACCAGGTTAAACCAGCTATGCTCTTAACTGTATAACCTCCAAATGTCCATTCGTTCCAACAATTCCGGTTTTATGATGATTCCATGGGCTTCCGTCATAGTCCAGCAAAGCCCCTCCGGCTTTTTGAAGAATAAAACCTCCGGCCGCCTGTCCTTCCATACTTGCTCCAAAATCAATAAATGCATCCGTTCGGCCTCGTGCAACATTACATAGATTCATGGCAGGCGAAAGAAGCCCCATACCCTTCAAACAGCCTTCAAAGGCAAGCCTCCATTCAGAATGGTATCTATTTATATTTTTATAATTTGCACTGAATCCGAAAACAGTTTTTGACTCATTTAGCTTCGAGACTGTTGAAACATATATTTCTTTCCCATTGCAAAAAGCTGAATTTTCATCCTCATATGCTTCAAAAATTTCTTCCGTTATCGGGCTATAAATCAAACCGCATACGATCCTTTTATTTTTTTCCAATGCTATTGAAGTGCAAAAATATGGCACACCAAAAATAAAATTGGCTGTACCATCCAAAGAATCAACAATCCATCTTTGCAGACATTCTTCATCTCCACCAGTTTCCTCACCATAAAAGCCAATTGATGAATCAATTTTTTTAAGTTGTTTCTTTAAAAACATTTCAACTTCCAAATCCGTATTTGATACAAGATGCCCTCTTTCTTTTTCACGGATTGAGAAGCTGCTGAAATATTTTGACTTTAATATAAGGCCTGCTTTTTCAACAATATCTCTCAGTTCAGATTTATTTAACACTTTTCCACCCCGACTTCCTCTTTTGGCAAGTATCCTAAATGAACAATTTATTTACCACATTATACCTCAAATTCTTTCTACATTCCACAATAAATGTAAGGATATGAGGCATTTCGATTAAAATGCAATTTCACTTGACAAAATTTCAGAATGAAGATAAAATATGTATGCAAGATACAAATAAAGATTAATTTGTGTATATTTATTACAAACCACTCTGATACTCCATATATACTACAGGATTAATTGGTTAAGAGGTAAATGATATGAATGTCGTTAATCAAAATGTGGACCCACTAATCAAAATACGAAGCCTATACAGCTCTCTGCGTGCATCGGAGAAAAAAGTTGCCGACTATATTGAGGGACATCCCGATGAAGTAATTTATTTGAATATTAATACACTGGCTGAAAAGTGCCGTGTATCTGAGACTTCCGTCATAAGACTTTGTAAAGTCTTGGGATTTGAAGGTTATCAGGAATTGAAGATAAATATGGCTAGAACTTTAATAGAGCCTGTTAAGTATATTCATGAAGAGATAGAAGAAACAGATGATATTTCCAAGATAATCCACAAGGTAATGGTGGCTGATATGAAAGCAATTGAAGATACTCTGTGCACTATTGACAATAGTGAAGTGGAGAAGGCGGTTAATGCACTTGCGCAGGCAAATAAAATTGAATTTTATGGTCTAGGCGGCTCAGGAATGATGGCTTTTGACGCCCAACACAAATTTTTTAAGCTTGGTATTCCCTGTATTGCTTATAATGACTCACATATGCAGGTAATGTCGGCATCAATATTAGGTAACAATGATGTGGTTATCGGCATTTCACATAGCGGAAGCACAAAGGATATTGTCCGATCTCTTGAAATTGCCGCAAAAGCAGGGGCAAAAACAATATGTATTACCAGTAGTTTGAAGTCACCCGTAACAAATGTCTCAGATATAAAACTGATAGTATCGGCAAAAGAGCTTGCATACAGGACAGAGCCCATGGCTTCACGAATTAGCCAGCTTGCAGTAATTGATGTACTTTCAGTTGGAGTAGCATTAAAAAGAAAGGACATAGTTATAGGTAATTTAAATAAGGCAAGAAAAGCTTTAATATCAAAACGGTATTGAATTCTTTAAAAACTGCAAATTTTTTTACCCGCTTGTGTATCAAAATTACATAACTTAGTAATAATATGAAAAAAAATAACAAGGAATTACCAGTGGCATAGAGAGCAAAAGGGGAGGTGGGCCCATATAATTTAATGTTTGGACTACAATATTGACTTAGGAAGGAAGCGCTTTTGCAAGCATTATACACATTAACGGACTTATGAAACCGGCGGAGGGAGGTTATTGATATGCCGATATTAACGGATAGTGCTTTAAACATGGAGTTGCCCAAAATGATAAAGGTCAAACAAATATTTGATAATACTGAAATTAAAAATGTTGAAGCAACAATATTTGAACAGTTGAATAGGATACGGATAAACAGCACAGTCAAACCTGGCTGTAAAGTGGCTGTTGCAGTGGGCAGCAGGGGCATAGGTAATCTTGATATTATAGTAAGAACAGTGGGCAAATGTTTGAAGAGCCTGGGAGCAAAACCGTTTATAGTGCCGGCAATGGGCAGTCATGGAGGTGCTACAAGCAAAGGGCAGAAAGAAGTGCTAAAAGGGTATGGTATAGATGAGTCAAGCATGGAAATGCCAATAAAATCTTCCATGGAGGTAATAAAGCTAGGCAAGACAAAAGACGGTGTTCCGGTATTTATGGATAAGCTGGCCTATAACGCTGATATGGTAGTGCCAATAGCTAGGATAAAGCCTCACACCGATTTTAAAGGTGTAATTGAAAGCGGGCTGTGCAAAATGCTTGCAATTGGCCTGGGAAAACATGAAGGCTGCTCAAGGCTTCACCAGGAAGGCTTTGAGCGCTTTGACACAATTATCCCGGAAGTAGCAAAAGTATTTTTATGTAGAGCTCCGGTGGGCTTTGGAATTGCTATAGTGGAGAATGCTTATGATAGAACAGCGCTAATCAGAGCCGTACCCGCCGGTGATTTTTTAAAAGATGAGCCGGAACTGCTGAAGTTAGCAAAAAAACTTATGCCCTGTATAATGCTTCCGTCAATAGATGTACTTATTGTGGAACAACTGGGGAAGGATATTTCCGGAGCGGGCATGGACCCCAATATCATTGGAAGAACAACAAAAGGCCCTCTGGAAGGATTCAACGGTCCGGAAATAAAGCGTATAGTGGTATCGGGATTGTCAAAGGCGTCCCATGGCAATGCCTGCGGCATAGGTTTAGCGGATTTTACCACAAAGAAAGCCGTTAATGGTATAGATTATGTGTCTACATATGCCAATGTGATTGCTTCCGGCAATCCGGAGGCCGGTAGAATACCTGTTGTCATGGACAATGAAAGGGAATCGGTAATTGCCGCAATAAAATGCTGTCCTCAAATAGACCAAGACAGCCCGAAAATAGTTAGAATAAAAGATACATTGCATTTAGAACATATTTTTCTCTCAGAAAATATGATTACAGACATTTTTGATAATAAATCCATGCAGATCATTGATTAGTGAAATTACAGCAACGACGGTTAATGTTTCAAGAATTTGTGCGCTCTTTTTTGGCGGCAAAAATATATATTTTTTAGTGGAGGGATTGAGATGGCAATAGTAAAAGGTTCATTAGTACCGAATATTACGATATTCGACAGGGAGGGCAGTATTGATTTCAAAAAAACGGAATGGCATATGAGATGGATGTTTGAAAGAGGAGTTGACGGTTTGTTTTTAACCGGCTCATATGGAGCGGGTCCTTTATTGAGCAATGAAGAGAGAAGCGCTGTTTTCAAACTGGCAAAGAACGTGGTGACAGATTTTTCAGACAAGTATCTGATTGCACATGTAGGGTGTGCCGATACAAAGTCTACCGTTGAACTTGCAAAAAGAGCAGAAGAAGCAGGTGTGGAAGCGATTGGTGCAGTACCGCCTTTCTACTATAAATATGAGGAGGATAAGATTGTTCAGTATTATAAAGATATAGTTGACGGTGTGAGCTTACCAGTATATGCGTATAATAATCCATTTACAACCAGATTCGGATTTAGTTTAAAAACAGTGGAGAAGCTTCAGGAAGTGGGAGTAAAGGGTGTAAAGGACAGCTCAATGAATGTAGGCTTTCTAAGTACGGTATACTATGATGCGAAGTTATCAGGCAAGGATTTTAAGGTGATTATAGGCACTTCCACGGGTTGGCTTCCATTTTATTACATGGGTATAGATACAATGATTGCAGGAATGTGCAACTATGCTCCTGAAATTATTTCGGATATGTACAGGTACACAGTAAACGGACAGACTGAAAAGGCTGAAAAGGCATATCAGATAATGATGGATTTAAGTAAAAAAATTAAATTTACCGACAGTACAATAGCATCACATATGGCTTTATATGCCAGGGGATATGAAGCGGGATACCCCAGAAAGCCAATGCAGCTGCCTCCTTTAAATGATTCAAAATATAAGGAAGTAAAACTGGCTATCGATAAGGCATTAAAGGGGCTGGATGAAATAAAGTAGGTATATTGTGCAGTTAACAATTATAGGTATGGACGGTTTTGAAGATTAGTAAAATAGAGCAGCTTTAATACATATGCAGCTATTTAGAGGTGTTGATACGCCTAAGTGATTTAGGAATTCACGCACCTCTAAATGCTGCTTCTAATTAGATTTAGAATAAGCGCTAAAAACCAATTTCGATTGGAGGCGAACTATGAATAGGGAAGTAATAATCGGATTGGATATTGGAACAAGTTCGCTTAAAATGACCATCGCGGACTTTGAAAGCGGGGAAATAATAAATAATCGGAGAAATGGTTATAGCATGAATGAAATACGCCCTGGTGTTATTCCGGTTTCAATATATGAAGACGCGGTAGTGAGAGCCATAAGAAGTGCGTCTGAAAGATACTTAATTAAAGGTATGGGTATTTCTACACAGATGTACTCTTTCTGTGAGGACACAGAGGACGGAAGGATAGTATACCAATGGAATTCGTTATGGGATAGGCGCCGGGAGAAGGAAGAATATTTAAAAGCTCAAATGAAAAAATCCGGATGTCCCTTGGACACCCTGTTTCCGGCATATAAACTGAGTACTGTTGAAGATGAAAAAAGGATTTCGTTTGTACCGTATGGATTGAAGGAGCACATTATTGACTTTTTAACCGGAGAATTAGCTACTGACTATTCTACCGCATCTGCAAGCGGGATGTTTGACATAAAAAACAGAAAATGGAATGAAGAGTTCATCAGCTCTTTAGGTTTTTCAAATTGCCTTACACCAAGGGTATTAAATCACAACAGGATTATTGGATATGTGAAAGAAGACATTACCGGGCATGTGCAAGGTAAAACAGCGCTGGTTCCGGCTCTGGGGGATGGAATATCTGCCAGTTATGCGTGCTCAAACTTAAGTAAAATATGTGGTAATCTTGGTACTTCAATGGCTGTAAGGACAGTTAGTAAAAAAGAAAATGAAGAATGCCGTTCAATGTTGTGGACTTTTGCCCTGGATGAAGAAAGGTACATTACCGGTGGGATATCATCAAATAGCTGCTCTGTATTTCATTGGGCGGACAGATTGGGAATTAAAAGTGATAAGGGGATAAAACAAACGGGAGATGTGATGTTTTTCCCCTGGATACATGGAGAGAGAACACCCTATTGGTCGTCAGATATAAAAGGTACTTTTGCCGGACTGGGAATAGATATAGACAAAAGCATGATGGAAGGTGCAGTGCTAAAGTCCGTAGCATTTACATTTGCTGCAATTGTGGAAGAGCTTGAAAGATATATTGATTATGACGATGTTCTTGTTTTAGGAGGTGGCGGCGCTCACTGCAAAGGATTGGTAGAAATTATTTCCGGAGTGGTGCCGGTGAAGCTGGGATTTCTAAACGAATATGATTTCCTTGCATCATATGGAGCTGCTATGTCGGCGGCTGAAGCACTCGGGGTTGAATTGAAAAACGTACTGCATTACAAGGAAATCTTTGAACCCACAAATTGTTTCAAGAATGAGTATAAAAAGTGGAGCCAAACAGCAAAACAGCTAATAAAATTATATGAACATCATTTATAAAGTTAGTTACATTATTGGAAAAATCGACAGTTTAATTATGAGATTACTTAAGATTCACAGGGGGCAATATATGAAAATGAAAAAAAGGTTTAAACTGGTTATTCTTTCCCGCTCTTTTGCAAAATCAACAGATAAGCCGTTGATACTTCTTAAGGACAGCGGAATTGATTATGCTCTGAAGAGAAACAATGAGCCGGAAAATGAAGAAAAAATTGCTGAAATGATTGGAGATGCCGACGCTGTTATTATTGGCTCTGAGAGGATAGGTGAGGTTGTTTTCAGCAGGTGTAAAAACTTGAAAGTCATTTCTAAACATGGTGTAGGACTAGACAGTGTAGATCTTTGCGGGGCAAAGGAAAGAAATATCATTGTGACAAATACCCCAGATGCCAATCATCAATCTGTTGCAGATTTAACTTGGCTGTTGATTCTGGCTGCCTCAAGAAATTTATTGAAAAATATTGTTTCACCCAAGACTTTTGACTGGAAGGTAAGCCCTTTGACCAATGAAGTTTATAAAAAAACCATTGGGATTATTGGGTATGGAAAAATCGGAGCTGCGGTAGCTAGAAGAGGTATGGGTTTTGATAACAGGGTATTGGTATTTGATCCGATGGTTAGTACCAGCTTAAAAGTCAATGGGCTGGATATAAAAAAAGTGGAGCTGAATGAGCTATTATCCCAGTCCGATATTATTACACTTCATGCGCCTTTAAACCCTCAATCCAAGCATATGATTAATGGGAAAGCGTTTGGAAAAATGAAAGACGGGGTAATAATTATCAACACTTCCCGCGGAGGGCTAATTGACGAAAGTGCTTTAAATGAAGCATTGATTGCGGGGAAAGTAAAGTTTGCAGGTGTTGACGTTTTTTCTACAGAACCGCCTGTAGGTAACCCGCTGCTCGAATTGGACAATGTTATAGCAACTCCGCATATCGGTACTCACACAATGGAAGCGAACTACAGGATGGGAATGGCTGCTGTACATAATGTAGTAACCGAACTTAGAAAAAAAACCAGAATGTCATAAAGTTTTTTAGCATTATCAAACAACTCAATATCTTTCATAACACCTCCAAATTCAATGCCTTCTTTATTTATTTTAAAAATTATTAGCCCACGGTCATGACAATTCAGAAAGGACCGTGAGCTTTTAACATAACTATAATGAATCTATAACCGTTAATAAATTCTGATAGGTATCTATATCGTGGTACTTCACTTCACTTGTGGAGATCTCATTAAACAACTTTTTCGCGCAGGTAATCTTAGCCTGTTCAATCGGACGAAGTTGAAGACTATCCATTGTTCCTTTTGTTTCCGCTATGAAGAAAATATGTTTTACAGCACCTTTCTTGAACGAAATCGCCCAATCTGGTGAATATTTCCCAACTGGAGTAGGGATATAAAAACCACGTGGTCCCTTTGGGAGTTTTGCGTAAACGACTACTTCATCAGCATTATCCAAGTCTTCAGCAAACCTTCTCTCGATACTATCTGCTGCTGTTCCATCTGTAAAAACATAATCCTGTATGGCGTGTTTAGCTTTAAAGGCTTTTGCATACTCATCAGAAGCACGGCTCATATTGAAAATATCTTGTGAGTAGGGCTCTTCTGCACTTGGTGTGTAAGTGATATGATCTACAACTATAGATGCTTTTTGTTGATTAATAATTGCAGCTACTTTGATAATGAATACTTCAGGATTCTCTTTAAATAGCCATATTTTGTCCTGGTCCAGCCCAGATAAGATTACAGTTGCTGAACGACGTGTTAATGTTGTAGCTTCAGCAATCTTTCCAATGAGATCATACTCTGTAAAACTTCCTTGTGCACGATCAATTTTTTTTGTTTCAGTATGTTCTCTAACAAAATTGATGCCTGTTTGCCCTCCCGTGGTTAATGTGTATGTTAGTTTTGCAACTCTCAATTCTCTATTGATAACCTCAATTGAATTTTTAATTAGCTCTTCACTGCTAAAGTCCACAATGTAAGCGTATTTTTTATTGATCCTCTCCCAGAGTTCCTTGAAATCCTTCCAGTTTTCATTCAATGGATTTTCTTTGACTTTAGTTTCATGTGCATTGCCTGCTATTTCTTTAAGTATGCTTGGATCAAATATTGCCTGCACAAGTTTATGGATGTTTTCACCCATAGGCTCTAACTCTGGCTTTAACGGCTCAAAACTACCTAATTCAGCTGCGGCTCGATAAGTATCGGTCACCCCACCGTTATCATTAACATAATAATTACGAACGAGATAGTTATATATAGCAGTTGCTTCTGCTGCAGTAATTGAATGCATATCATCCCCAACCACAACATTCTTACCAGTAAAATAATCTACACTAGCCTTTGTAGGTCGCTCATAAAGGTCGGACTTAATTTCTCTCTGCAAATTAGCTACGAATCCTGCATAGCTTTCACTCGCAACAACAGTTAATACATTCAAGCCATGTACAAGTGTTTCTCCACATGCATCAACATCTTGTCTCTCACCAGTTTCATCAACACATATACGCAGTCCTCGTCCCACTTCCTGTCTTTTTGCAGTTGCATTATCGGAATGCTTTAAAGTACATATCTGAAACACATTTGGATTGTCCCAGCCTTCTCGCAAAGCAGAGTGAGAGAAGATGAACCTTGTGGGTTCCTCAAAAGAAAGTAATCGCTCCTTGTTTTTTAGAATGAGATCATAAGCGGTAATATCATCTGAAAACTCGCTTCCACGTTTTACCTTACTATTGATCGCTCTACCTTTTTTATCTATGGAGAAATAGCCCCGATGGGTTTCTGAAGTTTCAATTTCTCTTAGATATTTTTGGTATTCAGTAGGAAAAAGCGTCAAACGCTCATTTAAAGTAGCGGTGTATTCTTCTTCAAATATCCGGCCATATTCAATTACAATTTCGTTGCCATCCTCATCGTACTGACGATACTTGGCCACCTCATCAATAAAGAACAGAGAAAGACATTTGATGCCTTGCTCGAATAACTTTTCTTCTTTATCAAAATGTGAAGCTATTGTTTCATGGATTTGTATACGGCGAATATCATCTTCATTTATATTTCCGCTTGCTTCACCAGGTTCCAAAGTGTCTCCATTTGAAAAAGTAACTATCGAACATATGGGATCGACTTCGGCAATTGAGATGCCTTTATATTCCTCCAAACCTTTAGATGAAGTATATAAGCTATCGCCAACTTCCAGTAGCTGCATTTCTCGTCTAATCCCACTTCCGCGTTTTACTTCAAACTCCAAGCGAGCGCGAGGTGGCTTCTTGCGATCAATGACAATGGCAGCTAGATACATATATCTATTGGTTCCACTTAGATTTTTGAGTTCAAATCCTTTTACCTCTATTTTCTTGACAAGCTTCTTTTTAAAGGCATCCAGAGCATCAAGAACATAAACAAGATTATGTGATGTTTTATGGGTTGCCGAATAATTCAAAGAAAAGAGGGGATTAAAATTCTTCTTTAGTGCACTCTGGGTTGCTGTTCCACCCATCTTTTGTGGTTCATCTAAAATAATTATCGGGCGATTCGCCTTTATAACATCAATTGGTCTACGTGACCCAAACTCGTCACGTTTGGTATAGATGATACGAGCCGCCTGATTTCCAAATCTGCCTTCAACATTTTTCTTCTCATTCATCGTTGTATTGAAGGCTTGCGTATTAATGATCATTACATTTATACCGGAGCTCTGTGAATATTCATCTAGTTGATGTAAGTTTGAAGAGTTATACACAAAGAACCGAGCCTTCATGCCGTAAAGCTCCATAAAGTGTTCTTGAGTCATTTCAAATGATTTCTTAACGCCTTCACGAATAGCTATGCTTGGCACAACAACAATAAATTTACTCCAGCCGTACGCCTGATAGAGCTCAAACATTGTCTTAATATACACATATGTCTTACCCGTACCAGTTTCCATCTCAACATCTAGTGATACCAGACCAAGTCCTTTTTCTAAAGCAGTGGAATTCTTTATATTGTTAACTGTCTGCACAACACGAATGTTTTTGAGTAATTGATCTTTGCTTAGCTCTACATTGGCATTACGGTAACCTGTTACAAACTCAGTATCCTGTTCATAGATAGTAGCCTGAGCTTTTCGTTTACCAATATCTCGACGATATTTTAAGAACCCTTGTTTTGGTTGACCAGAAAATACTTTTACAATGCTTTCTGCAGCCTCTGACTGGAAAGGTTGTATTTTAAATTTAAACTTCATTTACACTACCCTCCTTATGGTACTTGAACTGTATGTGTTGAAAATCTGTTCAATATTTACTAGAGAACTGTCGTTTACAAAGCTGCTATCTCTGAAAACAGCATAATAAGGTTGTTTTTGAGCAATTTCAGTAATCATAGATGTATCAACTCTATCGAAGCAAGCAATTAGGTAGTTATCATTAACTTTAAATATTTTCCCATCCTGTTCAATTTTAGCTGAAAGGGGAATGCCAAGATCTAACATTACTTGGAACAATAAATCTTCATCTGAACGATCAGATTTAATGTTATCCATAAATCCTTCCAAATTGAAACCCGTTTGTGAATATTCTTCAGGTGTGTAGTAAACTTCTTTCATGTTACTGCTATCTAGTTTGAGAACACGGAATCCCGTATCAAGATTTTGTGCTGTCAAACCTATTTCTTCTTTTATTTTCGCTCCAGCACGACGAATACGTTCTTTACCAATTTCAGTAATGTAATGTGGCTTGTTAATCGAGTCCAAAAAGTCAATGGCCACTTTTATAGATTTTTTAGTTTTAGCATCAGCCGATAATATAGTTTTATCTAAATTTTCCTGTAATTGAACCATGATAAAGCGTCTATTTTTTCTATCTTCATTATTAATTTGCATAACTGCATGGGCTGTTGTTGCCGCACCAGAGAAAAAATCTAAAACTATATCATTATCTTTTACATTAGCTACTTGAATAAGCCCTCTTATAAGTTCTATAGGTTTTGGATTGCTAAAAACATTTTTCACACCAAAAAGACTTGTAATACAATCATTAGCTCCTTGATTGTGTCCAAACATATCATGTGTCCACCAATTTGTTGCACACTGCCCTTCCTCTTCGCGTTCAGATCGATAATACTTTTTTCGAGGCATGCCATCTCTACCTCTCGGAAAAATGATTCTACCATCAGAAAGCAAAGACTTATATGTCGTTTCTTCTCCCATCCATTCTTCATCTAGTTGAATACCAGTTGGTGTAGTAATTATATATCTGCTACCCGATTGATCCGATCCTACTTTCTAAGGTTTACTTGCCCAATCTCCACGTGGGTCATTATCAGGATTTGAGAAATCACCGGTAATATCAATTTTCCCTACACCACTTTCTCTAAGAAATCTACTATTTTTTGCATAGGCAAGAATATGCTCTGCTACTAAACCTATCATTTTAGTTTTATCATTTGGCTGGTTATGCCTTCTACGCCAGTGAATATGTCCTTCAAAATTAGATTTCCCAAACATCTCGTTGCATATCTTTTTCAAATTTTCAACTTCATTATCATCTATACTAATAAATATTACACCATCATCAGTTAACAAATCCCGCGCAACTCTCAATCTTGAATACATCATGTTTAGCCAGTCAGTATGGAAACGCCCGTTGCTGTCAAAGTTTGAAGTTAGACGATTGCCTTGCTCATCATATTGATTATCACGACGTAGGAACTGACCAGTTTCTTCACCAAAATCATCCTCATAAACAAAATCTTTTCCTGTGTTATATGGGGGATCTATATAGATCATTTTCACTCGATTCAAATATGTTTCTCTGAGCAACTTCAATACATCAAGATTGTCACCTTCTATATAAAGGTTCTCAGTCTTATCAAAGTCAACACTTTCCTCACGACAAGGACGTAAATTAGCAGCTATTGGTGCATTTGCCAATAGGACTGATTTTTTCTTATCCGGCCATGTAAACTGATAGCGCTCTTCTTTCCCTGAAACTACATGTGTGTTTATTTCCTGGGCCAGTACATCTGCATCAATCGCTCTTTCAACTATAGGCTCGCCATCCTCATCATAACCTGTTATTGTCTCTGTCACTGCATTGGGAAACATTTTAGCAAGGACACTAAAATTATTGTCTGCAAGATTCGATGTATGCATTGTTAATCTCTCTTGTTTATCCATCATTACACTCCTTTTAGTTCTTCTTTCAACTGTTTTATTTGTTCAGCCAGATCCCATTTACGTCTAGGCTGCCTTTCATTCATAGCTTTTTTTTCAAGTCTAGCAATTTGTTTCTTAAGTTTCTCTTTCAATGCATTATGAATAATGATTTCATCTATGTCTTTACCATCTGTAGATTCAATTCCACAAATATCAGCAATGAGCATATCCCATGTGGCTTCTAGATCAAGACCTTTTAATTTGAGAACCCACTCGCTAATAGGTTTACTTTCAGACATCAACACTCTATCTGCAAAAAATACAGCAAACTTTACAGTGTCTTCATATTGCAAAGCAAAGAGCATATTCTGGTCTATGAGCTTTGATAGTAGTTTGATGTTCTTTTTATCACACTCCACCGTCTTCATCTGAACCAAAATAATATAAATTGCTGTAACTTCTTCACTAGCTGCTATACTGACCGTTTGTGGAGATATCTCCGAAACGATTGAAAGACGGTTTATTTGCTCATCAAATAATTTTCTATCAGCGGTGCTTGGTTTAAACTTCTGAAATATTGCTTTCTTGGGTAATTGCTTACTTATTTTAGTAGATTTAGGTAGTCCAAACATTGTCCTTCCCTCACCTCACATTCACAAAGCAGACCAATTCGAAATCATCCAACCCATCAATTGTATTCTCTGCTAAGGATATCTGCTTGCCGGATAGGAAGCTATCGATAGAATCATCTTCATTGAGATCCACAATTGCTTTGACAGCAAAATATAAAAGGTCTGAATAATGTCTCATATTTCTTCCATCTTTCGTTTCATCATTGAACTGTTTGCAAAGGTCAAGCAGTGGTTCTGATTTTCCCTTACATAGCTGTCTAAAAACATCAAGAAGCTTTTTCGGTTGCAGATGGTCAATATGAACTACAGAACCATCCCGTACATATACCATATAGAATGGATGGAGTTGGTTTTTATTATGGTGGTCTATATTCGTGTTTATATTTTTCAGGATAAAAATTGTACCTTTTGGTGCGCTCTCATTTCCATTCACTACTGCGTGAAGTCCAAAAGGTACTTTGTCCAGATTATCATGCGTCTTAACATAATCGAGAAGATCCAGCCTAAACTCATTTAAACCTAGATCCATTATGGAAACACCATTCTGCATATCCTCAATATCTACAACCTCATTCTGAAGCCGCTCTAGCTGCATTTTACGATATTCCAAATCCCCCAGTTCATCTGAATCAATGGGATTATCATCACCTGTGGAAGTCATAACAGAGGCTTTCATACGTGTTTCTACACGGCCTTTTAACTCAAGATATTTATCCAGTCCAATATTTGGCCAGAAATTCACAAGCTGGATTGTCTCATTTTGACTGCCAATACGGTCAACACGCCCAAAACGCTGAATAATTCGAACAGGATTCCAGTGAATATCATAGTTCACACAATAGTCACAATCCTGCAGGTTTTGACCCTCGGATATACAATCCGTCGCAATTAAAATATCTATTTCTACTGGTTTGTTCGGCATCAATAGCTCTTTGTCTTTGGACCGAGGTGAAAACAGCGTAAGGATTGTATTCATGTCCTTACGTGGAAGCTTCACAGTGGTTCTTCCCTGAGTTGTTCCTGTGATCATTGCTGTATGGAGTCCAAATCGTTCTTCAATAATTGGTGCTACCCCAGCATATAAATAATCTACCGTATCAGAGAATGCTGAAAAAATAAGCACTTTTTTATTTCCATCATTAAAAGGATTCTGAATCTTTTCAGCAATCAAATCAATAAGAGTTTGTAATTTGGTATCATGATCCGGGGTAATGTCATGAATCATAGATGATATGAGTTGCAGTATTTCAGAATCCTCTGATAGCTTTTCCCGCCATGTAACATAGTCCATATCCCCTACATCAATATCAATCTTCTTAGTATTATTTCCAAAGAAAGTGGTATTTCGGTCATCTCCGTCAAAGTCAGTTTCTACGATTTCTTGAGTATTTAGGATTTTTCTATTTCCCTTTTCATATGCATCAATAGCTTCAATGGTTCCATTTATAATATCCCGAACACGATCAAGTGTAATACGAAAAGAAACAACTGAACTCTCAAGCCTTTTTAAGAGATTAATAGACATCAACCTGCGAATCCCTATTTCACGCCCTGCACGATCAATGTTTACGTTTGAATCAATGTACTTATATCTTTTACTATCAAGCAAAAAGTCAGTCGGTATGTACACAGCAAGATTAAGCTTCATTAATAAATCGTAGATTTCATCGTAATCAATTGCATTTAATAAATCAGTAAGCTTTGGACGTAGCGCAAGTGGTTTAAGCCGTTCAGGGAATTTCCCTATCGCTTCGATATTATAATATTGTTCTATATGCTTTCTTGAACGAGCTATTGTAACACTATCAAGCATTGTAAAGAAATCAAAATCAAGTGACCGTAAGAGATTTTGTGTGGTTCGTTCTTCGGGGTCCAGTTTACTCCATTTATTGAATGCTGTTTGTGCACCTCGGAATATAACATCAATTGGCTTTGCAGTGTCCAGCTTGTCATTTATAAGTGAAGGATCGCCTTCGTATGCTAATTCAAGCTGATGTCTTAAGTCAAAAAAACCATTATTTACAGGCGTTGCCGAAAGCATAAGCACTTTGGTTTTTACGCCCTGTCTGATTACTTTATTTAATAATTGCAGATAACGGTTTTCACGTTTATTTTCGCCACGCCCTGAATAATCACCACCATTACGGAAATTATGACTTTCATCAATAACAACTAGATCGTAATTACTCCAATTTATTTTAGCCAGATCAATGTTCCCTGATTTTCCACGTTCGCGCGACAAGTCGGTGTGATAGAGAACATCATATCTCAATCGATCTGCTGCAATAGGATTATTGAGATAGTTCTCTTTAAATGTCAGCCAGTTATCTCCCAGCTTCTTGGGGCATAATACAAGTACATTTCGATTTCTCAGTTCGTAATATTTGATAACAGCAAGCGCTGTAAAAGTTTTACCTAAACCAACGCTGTCCGCAAGAATACAGCCATTAAAATTTTCCAACTTGTTAATGATTGCAAGCGTAGCATCCTGTTGAAAATCATAGAGTTTCCCCCAAATCTTGGATTCTTTAAATCCAGTAGCTTCGTTAGGTAACACGTCCTCACTGATATCAGATAGAAATTCATTAAAAATATTGTAAATTGCTACAAAATATACAAACTCAGGAGAGTTTTCATTATAAGCAGCAGTGATGCCATCAATTACCTGGTCCGTAACATCCTGTAAAAGATTCTTGTCATTCCAAATCTGATCAAATATTTTTATATATTCATCAGCAAGGGGTGCATCTATACGATTGACAAGGCTAATTATATTGTTGCCGCGTTCACACCCCAAATCTGCAGTGGTAAATGAGATTAGTGGAGAATAAGCTATGGATTCGTCTGGCTTGACTACGCTCAGAAAGCTTCCTATCGACCCACCAGTAACATTAGAACGAAAGCAGACTTTCTTTTTGATCCACTCAGCACATTCCTTAGCAATTGCCTTTTGATTCAATTCATTTCGTAGCTTTACTTCAAATTCAGTTCCATACAAAGAACGCTCTCGATTAAGCTGCGGAATATAGAATTCCCGTTTTTCTCTCGAAGCTTTCTCTTGTAGAAATGTAGGGGATGTGAATACAAAACGCAGCTCTTCGACGTTGTCCAATTGCTTTTTTAAAGTTTCATAAGCATATATCGAAAAACAAGCAGCAGCTATTGAAATTTTATCCCCCTTTGAAACCGTTTTGGCCAGATCATCCTTGACTGTTTTATTCACATTATCGAGAACTTGCATATCTTTCCCCCTTATCTATGCGGATTTACATATCTTTACTCAATCTCCGCACTTTTTCCACTCTCCACCCAAGCGTCTACTTCAGATATTTTGAATTTGTATTGTCTACCTATCTTCTTATACGGAATGGCCTCTTTTTTAATCCAACTTCGGATTGTATCCTTGCTTACACCGAGATGTTCAGCAATTTTTTCAAGGCTTGACCATCTTTCAGGTTCATTCGTCATTTTTCGTTCCTCCTATTAGAATAACCAAGTAATTTCATAAATGCTCACTTCCTAGTATTTCTGAGATTTTAGTAATTAGTTCTGTTCTCTCTTATGGATCATAGCAATTCTAAAACAAATCAAAGAGACTATCACCGGTTGGCCTTTGCTTTACCTGAAGTTCTCTAAGATATTCTCTCATCTGCACATAGCATTTCTTAGCATCAAACTCATCATCATCTAGGCGATTTATTAGTTCTGAGTATTCCAATGGATTTCTACGTACTTCTTCAACATCAATCTCATATACCCAACCGACTACATTAGGATCTCCGTATTCATACTTATAATCCGAATCCACATCTTCAGCATTAACGAGGGTTTCGCTCTCGTTTTCATCTATCACATAGACATACTCATTTGAAACTATGGAATCGTAATGTGGAAAATTTTCACATCTTAGAAACCATAGACGATTAATTTGTTGAATGAAATCAAACAAGTAAGATTCCGATGAATTAGATACATATTCATCTGTTTCCCCATTTTCATATCTCAGAGTAGGATACAGCTTTTCTAGGAATGTCCAGTAACCCTCTTCACGATCACATTCTTCATAAAGCTTAGTTAAAAAAGGGAGAAATATATATTCTTCCACTTTATCAGGGATCATATCGTAAAGCATGTTGAAAGTCTTATCTCCAAACATACGACTACGCCTATTTTCAAAAAAGTTCCCGATACTTTCTAGCGTCTTGTCCTTTTGTTTTGAGAAATATAGTGCACAAAAATACTCTTGAAAGGATCTGTGTGTAAAATGATATTTCCCACTTTCAAAATACATCAGGCACATGTTGGAGCATAGATCATACACATAATCACTTGCAATAGTAGTACTATCACCTGACTTTTCTCTCTCTTTTAAAACATAGTAGTATTTCGCAAACTCCTCCTCTGTTAACTCAAATTTCTCGTCATGATATGAACGTGAACAGATTTCAGCGAAATAATCAGCAAATCTATCTGCACTTAATCCAGTCTTTAATATTCGTTTATAGGCACCTTTACTAGCATCATGTTTTACGGCTAAAGCACCGAATGCCTCTCTATAAAACACATGCATTTTTGAAGGCACCTCTGCATACTGCTCAAATGTAATCAACATAATAGTTAACAAAAGTGGATTTTCAATAAATGCTCTATGAGTTCGATGTAAGTTATTGTCCAATTCCGTTCGAAACTTTTCTTTAATAATTGGTTCATCAGGCCTGAATTCTAAGTTATCAACCAGCATTAAAGCCTGCTTCTTTGAAAAAGGTTTCAATTGCAGAACAGTAAACCGCGAATATGAAACAAAGGACTGATAGGGGCGTGAAGAAATCACAAAAAAATTGTTAGGATACATGTCGGTAAAGTATTCCAAATCACGTTCAAATCGCTTTGCACTTGATGACCCTATTTCATCTAATCCGTCAAATAACAACAAACACTTACCTTTATTCAATGCTTCATCAAATTGATCCTCTGTGATTTCACTGCTAAGGCTCGTAACCTTTGAATAAGCGTAGTCAAATAAAGTGTCAAACATCTCATCAAAATCTTTGAGTGGTATGAAAACAGGGATCATATGCATCTCTTCATAATTATCCACGGAATTTAACAACAGGTGCCGCATCATCATCGATTTACCAAGTCCGCCCGTTCCTGCAAGAATTACAAAACGAGAGCATTTTGAAAGACTATTAATTGTTACATTTCCTATTGTAGACAACTTGTATGATGTACCGAATCTTCCATGTACAGGAATTCGTCGTTCAATATCATTGCACACGTAGAAATCATAAAAAGGCTTAGGCTGGTCGTTATAAAGTAATGTCTTAATAGAGCTATATTTATCTTTCGCACTTTGAAGGTACGCTTTAAAGTTTTGTTTAGTCACTTCTTGAGGTGAGTCAGATTCTGAACTCACTAGAATCCCTCTAAATGTAATATAACAGTCCACTTCTTTTACTATTTTGCCAAATACATCACTGGCATTATCAACAGATAGATTTGAACGACTTCTTATCATAACCTCTTCCCAATCTTTATAGAGACTTGTGATGTTATCAATAAAGGTTTTTAACTCTCCCGTGGCATTACTTTGTAACCGTCCTAAACGGACAGTTTCAAAAAGAGCGTTATAAAAAGATTCCCAATCATCTTTGTTAATTTTTCTCGTAGCACTCTTACCTAAACTATCTACTATAAGTTGCATTGTATTTTCTAAGTCATCAACTTGCTGATCAAAAGAATTATGTGACTTGGCAAGATAGGTTTCTCCAGGCACTTTTATATCTGAAGGAACTTCAAGTTCTCTAGTAGCTTGGTCAACGACATTAACTCTTTTTGTATTCTTTAACCCATTTATATAGTCAGGAGTTATTTGCTTCACGGGTCCCTTCCCTACAGTATTCATCACTCCAGCCGCAACAGTATAAAGAAAGATACCAGCTAAAAATTCATCCAACGCAAAATCGCCCTGTGAAAGCAGGGCGTTTTTTGTTTGTCCAATATATTTTTCAAAGCTTAGTTTCTTGTCATCATCAAGGACATCATCTTTTTCAATAATATCAAGCAGCGCGAGAACGATCAGCTCTTTTTTGTCTTCATCTAATAAAGGAATCACATTTTTACGGAACTCTTGAACTACATCCTCTTTATTGGCTTTCTGGGAAGCATTAACAACATTGCTGATACTTTCCCCAGGTTTCTTTACTGCAGCACTTCCACTGTCTGTAATATTTCCATTCGAAAGATTCCCAGTACAACTAAACAGTCGCGAAACGGCTGATGCATTGTCTTTGTGTATGTATTGGCAAGTTGGGTCTACCGTCCGTGTCATCGTCCCAACAAGTATACGATCTGTAACATTCTCTAATTTGCACAAACGGAGAACCTGTGAAAATGTCCCAAAACAAAGTTTTGTCATAGTTTTACTCCCTTGCAACTCATAAGCAAGTGGATGCAACTCACTGCAAATGAGAAGTATATTCTGCTCAATTTCGACGCAAATCCCTTTAGAAATAAGCTGATGTCAGGAGTTCTGGTATCAGCTTTTTTATTTTGAAATAAAAGCAGTTCCTATTAATTCCTATTAATTCATCTTAACACGGAGCTTCACAAATGTCAAACAAGGAGGAAATGAAATGGAAAAAGAAAGCAAGGACAAGGTGTGCAAAAAAATATGTATTGACGACTGCAACATCAATCAAAAGCACTTAATCCCATTGGAAGTCACCGTAGAAACAATCAAAGATTTCAACTTAGATAGTTCGCAAGTAGTGCCAGCAAAAATCGGAAACAAAATTGTATCCGCTATCATGATTCCGGCGACCAAAGAACAATACGATGCGTACATGCGACCCCTATGGGCGGAAATAAAGCGTGAGGAGCGTAGCCGCCGCTGCACGGTTAGTGATGGTAGCGGGAAGCTCAAACGTTGTGAATTGGACTGTAAGAACTGCAAGAATATGAAGGACGGAGCTCCTCTTTCTCTTGAATATTTCTTCGAGGAAACAGAACTTGAATTCGAGGACCCCGACGCTAATCAGTGCGAAGTAATCCTAGCTGCAATGCTCTTTGAAGACCTTCTCGAAAAGCTACATCAGCAAGCACCAGATTTAGCAAGCATTTTTGAGATGCTCTATGATGGGAAATCTCAGCACACAATAGCCGAGCTAATTGGCAAGCCACAAACGACTGTCAATTATATGGTAAAACGTATGCGCATGATACTCCAGCAGCATGTTGGTCGTAAAGATTTAGGAATATAAAGAACGCGGCGGTAGTTCCACAACGGCACTGCCGCCTTATAATCATTACAACAATTCTCTAGTTTCAACCTATCCTAAAAACAGTAGTTCCCTTGTCTCTCGGTATAAAAAGCAGTTCTCTAACCTCAACCCTATACTGCTTTTAAATCCTATTCTACTTTTCAAAGATAAAAAATAAGGTTTCCCGCAATCGGTGATTGTTACCGAAAGTCTGAAAACCTATCATTTCAGGCTACTTGGGACCTATTCATTTATCTTTAAGTGACATCAATACCACGCACTCAACGTGCGTGGTATAGGGGAACATATCCAATGGCTGTACTTTATTAATGCTGTATCCCAGCTCAGAAAGAATTTTCAAGTCTCTTGCCAGTGTTGCCGGGTTGCAGGATATATATACGATTCTTTTGGGCTTTGCCATTGCAGCAGCCTCAAGTACTTTTTTATCGCATCCTTTTCGAGGTGGGTCCATAATTATCACATCCGCTTTTATACCCTGTTCGACCAGCGTGGGAAGTACTTCTTCCCCTTTGCCGCAAATAAATTTTGTATTGGCAATTTTATTAAGCTTGGCATTCTGCCTTGCATCCTCTATGGCTTCCGGTACTTCTTCTATGCCATATACCCTGTATGCTTTTCCGGACATGAATACGGATATTGTTCCAATACCGCAATATATATCAAGTACAGTCTCGTGACCGGTAAGGGAAGCATATTCAACTGCCTTGCCATATAATATTTTGGTCTGCACGGGATTGACCTGATAAAATGACAGGTGTGAAATTTTAAAAGTGTATTTGTCCAGTATATCAAAGATATAATTTCTGCCATACAGTACCTTATTCTCTTTGCCCAGTATTACATTGGTCTTTTTATTGTTAATATTAAGTATTACACTTTTCAAACCTGCAACATGGAGCTTTAAGCTTTCCAGAAGATACACGGAATATGGCATTTCCTCCCCGTTAACCACCAGCAAAACCATAACTTCACCCGTATTAAATCCAACTTTTATTACTACATGCCTTAAAAGACCCCTGCCTGTTTTTTCATCATAAATACTTATATTGAACTTCCTTATAAACTCCATTGCAATTTTTTTAACCTTTTCGCTGAGGTCATGCTGTATACCGCAATGAGGCGTATCTATTATTTCATGGCTGCGCGGGGCATAAAATCCCATGACAGGGCCTTGAGGATTTTGTCCTACAGGGTACTGGGCCTTGTTTCTATAGGATTTGGGATTTGCCATACCGATTACAGGATAAATTTTTGCGCTGTCCAATCCCCCAATTCGAACAATATTTTCCCTTACTTGATTTTCTTTGAACTCCAGCTGCTTATTGTAGTCTACGTGCTGGAATGTACATCCTCCACATCTTTTAAAAACCGGACAAAACGACTGTATGCGTGCTGAAGATTTCCTGATGATTTCCTCAAGCCTTCCAATGGCATAGCTTTTTTTTACCGCTAATATTTTTGTTTTTACGGTTTCACCGGCAATAGCATCCTTTACAAATACTGCAAAATCATTTACCTTGCCGACCCCCAAACCTTCGTGGGTCATTCCTTTTATGTCCAGTATGTATTCCTGATTTTTTACAACCATTTTTTACTCTCTTCCTTATAAGATACAGTGGAGGATATAATAATATTTTATACATACTTGCTCATAATATATATACAATCAAATACCCTAAAAAATTTCCAACGGCATAACCTGCAAGGCCGCTTACAAAGCCTGATAATACAACTTCCCTGTTTCTTAGTAAATCTGCAACAGGCAAAATAAAGCCCGGTCCGTATATTCCTGCCACCGATATGGCTATGGCAGTATCTCTGTCAATTTTGAATACGAAGGCAAATATAAGATTGATTACTATGGATACCATCATAACAAACGCCGTATACGCAAATATTCCGGGATTTATATTGAAAAATCCGTTGAAATCCGCCTGTGTACCTATTGCAAGTGAAAATATACAAATTAAATATTGTCCTGTTTTATATGTACCTCTTACATTTGTAATCCTCTTGTTAAAGGATATCAAAATCCCGGATACAGTTACCAGAAGCATAACTATCCTAATTTCCATTTCACCTGTTATCATTATGGACGCAAGTATGCTAATTCCAGCAATAATAGCTGAAATAATTAAAACAGGTATGATTTTTCTATCAGGTGAAGATTCTAAACTGTCATTATATTCTGTCTTAGATAACCAAATTCTTTTATACGCAGGCAAAATATTTCCCAATAACCATTTTCCGGCGGTTATCAAAAATAAAAAGTACAGTCCTCCCATTATGGAATCAGAAGTATTGACAAATACAAGGGTTTCTCCAGGTATATTAAACTTTGTTCCTATTGCCACAAGATTTGGCGTATCTCCAATATAAACTCCTGCAAGCATGCCGGAAACTATATCTGAATTTTCAACCGTGTTTGCAAATATAAATTTTGCCGCACCCGAGCTTATAACTACACTAAGTATCAAAAGGGCAAAGGATAGAATGGTCTTTCTGGCAAGAGCCAGCCATTTTACAAAATCGGTTGAAAACAGAATAAGGAGGACGGCCAAGGATACGGAAACTTCAGCAATAAGCAGGGAAACTCCCTTTTCAATATTAAAAAATTTAATGTTGCCAACAATTATGCCTGTAATATAACACAATAATACAGGACTTAATATCCCAATCCTTTTATCCAATAATGCCGATAATTTAACTAATACCATTGGAAAAAATATCAAAAACAATACCAATACTACTGTCAACTCATTACCCCGCTATAATAACATTTTGCATATTTTATAACCTTATCTATTATCTGCTCATATCAGTATATCATATTTAATTAATGAGTGTTGGTTTTTTTTCAAAAAAATCCCCCCTGAACCATATATTCAAGGGGGAACACAGTAATATTGAATCAGATTGCCTTATAATTATTATGACATATTTTTCTATATAAATAAACCCTTTTTGTATTATTTCCCGGTTTTTTCCGGAATTTCAGATATTTTACCTTCAAATAACTTAAAAATAGGACTTAAAAAATAAATCAATACTTGATATAATATAAAAGCTCGGCGGAGAAGAATTTTTTGGTAATAAAGCATATTATGTATTATTTGAATTAAAAGCTTTTTATATATTTATTTTTTTGTTAAGCAAATGCTGTTGCTTTAATTGGTTTAATAAGGTAAAATAATTGTAAATTATTTTTAAATATTTATTTACACATAGTTTATTATTAAGTATATTACGGGTGATTTTTAATGACTAAAGGCAAGGATAAAAAGAAAAGAAAGTTTATTTCAATAATGCTTGTCCCACATTATCCTTCCAGAATAAAGACGATAAATGTTTCTTCTTTATATGGAAAAATCTCAACACTATTACTTTTACTGACTATCATAGCAGCCTGTGTTGGCTTATATATAAAAAATGCGGTTGAAGAAAATCACAAGCTGAAAGAAGATATTACAGCACTTTATGAACTGAATTTTGAGCAAAAAGACCTGCTTTTCCAACAAAATGATATTATTGATAATAAAAATCGGTCAATAGAAAGCCTTCAATCTGAGATAGATGAAAGAGATCAATTCATAGGTACTAAAATAGATGAGGTTTTGAATAAATACAAGGAAATCACAAACCAATATATTCTGGGCAGAATAGACACAAACCTGGCAAGCCGTTCAGGAACTGACAGGAGTCAAACAACTACATTCGCAAATGATGTTAAGAGTCTGAGGGAAATGCTAAAGGACCTGAATACACTTTACAAGGATGATACAAATGAAGTTTTCGATTTGTCGGAAAGCACCGAAAAGCTTGAAAATTACCTGGCATGCATCCCTACCTCATGGCCTGCCGAAGGAGAAATAACTTCCCATTATGGTTACAGGATCCATCCGATAACACGCACGCGTAAATTTCACTACGGATTGGATATCGGCGTAAAGTACGGTCAAACTGTATATGCTTCAGGAGACGGTGTTGTAACAGTGAGTAAATACAACGGAGGGTATGGCTACTGTATAGAAATAGACCACGGACATGGCCTGGTATCACTTTACGGCCATAATTCCAAGCTGCTTGTAAAAAAAGGTACCCATGTTAAAAGGGGAGACCCCATAGCCAAAGCCGGAAACACAGGAGTCAGCACTGGTGTCCACTGCCACTTTGAAATAAAAATTAACGGAAATGCCGTAGACCCTTTGGAATTTTTAGAGGAAAAACCGTAATTAAAAAAACAGGAGGTACATATGGGAAGGAAAAAAATACCTACAGGATATGATACAGTTATTGGAAAAAACTCGACATTTAAAGGAAATATAGAATCAAAAGGCGGATTAAGAGTAGATGGCCTTATAGTTGGAGATGTGGAAGTCGAAAGTGACATATTAATAGGCAAGGAAGGTAAAGTCTGCGGTAACATAAAGGCTATAAATGTTCATTTATCCGGAACTGTTGAAGGTAACATAACAGCTACGGGTATATTGAAAATACAATCTTCAACAAAGCTTTTGGGAGATGTTCTGGTCAAAAGCTTTGTGGCAGATGAAGGTGCTGTTTTCCAGGGTCAATGCCGAATGCTTGATTATGATAACGGGCAAGATAAAAAAAGCAGTGTGACTGCTGAAAACGAAGACAATGAAACGGAAAAATAAATAATATTATATAAGGGTTTTTTAGGAACAACTCTAAAAAACCCTTATATAATATGACATTATCCCTAATATAAATATAATAAGGATGAATCTGAAAAGAGCGTTATAGAATCTTATATTCCTTTTTTTTACATACCACATCCTGTGGTAGAATTTACTGCTTTTGAACATATCAACCCCACCACTACAGTATATGGAGTAGAGCTTTATTTGGTTACAATTTATTTTTATCGGCTTCTCCTATTACTTGAAGCCCCATATATCTTTTGAGTATTGTATCGGTATGTATTGATATGTCTTCTAAAAAAAGCAGATATAATTCCCTATTTTCAATATAGTACCTGCTTTCAAGAATACTGTTTATGGTTTCTGTTAATTTCCTTAGAACATCCTTGTCTTCCAGCACTTTTATATTTCTGTCCTTAGCCAGAACAAGCTTTAAAAGTGAAGGTATTTTTACAGCAAAATTACCTTCTCCCCTTTTTACTCCAAGGAGCATGTCAATATCTATTTCCAGCTCCTTAATTATTTTTAAAACTATTTCAAGCTTTGGATTATTTTTTCTGCCGTTTTCCAGTTGAGACAAATACCCGGGTGATATTCCCAATCTTTTAGCAAATCCGACAAGTGAATAATCCTTCTCTTCCCTTTTTGCCTTGATTATTTCACCCACTTTAATTTCCATCTTATCTCTCCATTCCATATAGATGTCAAAAACCAGGTTTAAATTACTATCTTTCTAAGTATATCATTTTAAATTCAAGTATGTAATATTCACATAAAATTTGTTACAATTTGTTTTATACTCAAATTGTATTTTTTATGCTATAATAACTTTGACCACTGCTTATGGGCTGGCAGTATGGAAGCAGTGGGATAAATTGGATAAACTAAGGCTTTCTCAAAGCGAAGAGTTTTAATCGCTCATGCTTTTTGAGTACTCTTAGCTTTTCGGTGTGGAACTTTGTGATAAGATAACCTTAAAAACTATTTACATCAGTATTTGTGAGTTTAGCCTGTGGAGGTCGGCATGAAAGGAAAAACAATAAATATTACCGAGAAAAACCAATTAAATACATATCCTTTTGTTAAAGCTGCATGTGCAAGTCTTAAAGTCATACTTATAGCAGTTCTAATAGTAATTTCTTTAATAACAGGTATACTTGCCGGAGCTGCATATGCATTTGTAAAAACAGCGGAGCCCATAAGCTTCGAGCAGCTTAAAATAGACAATAAAGGGCTTACTTCTTTTATCTATGACAGAAAAGGCAACATAATAGCCAAGCTTACGGGCAGTGACAACCAGAATAGAGAGCTGGTAGAATCATCTAAAATTCCTGATAACCTTAAATATGCGCTGGTTGCGGTAGAGGATGAACGTTTTTATGAACACTCGGGAGTTGACCTTAAAAGAACTACCAGCGCAGTTGTCTATTACTTTACCGGAATAGGTTCAAAGCACGGCGGCAGCACCATTACCCAACAGCTTGTAAAAAACCTTACGGGAAAGCTTGACCAGACTCCCCAAAGAAAGGTTCAAGAACAGTGGAACGCCCTACAGCTTGAAAAACAAATAGAAAAATGGCAAATACTAAGCAGCTATCTTAACATGATATATATGGGAAACAGCTGTTACGGCGTCCAGGCGGCGTCCAGGACATACTTTGGAAAAAATGTATGGGAGCTTTCGCTGGCAGAGTGTGCACTTCTTGCCGGCATTACAAATAAACCGGGATTATATAATCCCTTTACGGAAGATGGGCGCGAAAATGCAAAGGAAAGACAGGAGCTTATACTTCTTTTGATGAAGGAGCAAGGTTATATAAATGAACGCCAGTATGTACAGGCAGTAAATGAAACCCTTTTGTATTCTGATCCGAACGAGAATAAAAAGATAATATCCGTCCAGACATACTTTGTAGACCATGTAATTGAGCAGGTTATTAAAGACCTGGCCGAAAAGCTTGATGTATCCAGGGAGACCGCATCCTTAAAGCTTTATAATGACGGATATAAGGTTTATACCACACAGGACCCTGATGTACAAAGGTATATGGATGAAGAATTTACCAATAATGACCATTTTTCGATAGAGAATGCAAAAGCAATTAAATACGGTGAAAAACCCCAGGCTGCCATGGTAATTGTAGACCCTTATACAGGCGAAATTGCCGGAATGTACGGTGGTGCAGGAGAAAAGAAGGGTAACAGGACATACAACAGGGCTACGCAGCTTGAAAGGCATCCCGGATCCAGTATAAAGCCTATAGCTGTTTATGCTCCTGCAATTGATTCTAAAATTGTTACTTCTGCAACAATAATAGACGATACCCCGGTCCGTATGTATACGGAATATGACGGTGAAGAATTAATGGAAGAGCTTTATCCTTTAAATTTTTCAAGGAAATATTGGGGGCTTGTGAGTGTACGTGATGCACTCAAAAAGTCAATAAATGTTACTGCTGCAAAGCTGTGGAGAGACATATTGGGCCCTGATATTTCCCTGGAGTATTTGGAAAAAGTTGGAATAGACAGGCATAACGAACGCTACGTTTCCCTGGCACTGGGCGGCCTTGCAAAAGGCGTTAGTCCGCTTACCATGGCAGGGTCTTATACCGCATTTGTTAACAAGGGTGTTTATATCAGCCCAATTGCATATACAAAGGTTACCGATGAAAACGGCAACATCGTGCTTGAGAAAAATCCCGCATATAATGTTGCTTATGATGAAGCATCATCGTATCTAATGACAGATATGATGAGAGAAGTTACCAGTCCGGGAGGTACTGCCTATAGTGGGATAGGTGAAAATTTTGAAGTTGAGGACGGGGTTATCCCCATAGGGGGTAAAACCGGAACATCAAGTGACTTTATAGATAAATGGTTTATCGGCTATACTCCATATTATATAGCTGCAACATGGTATGGATATGATAACAAAGTGGAGAGAATTGAAATACAAAAAGGCGAGGAAAGGATGAAAGCCCAGCGCATATGGAGAGCAGTAATGGAGAAGGTACATCAAAATCTTGCTGCCAGGGATTTTGATATTCCCGACCGGATATTTGACACAAGAACAATCTGCAAATATTCAGGTAAAATAGCTACAGACTTATGCCGCCAGGACCCACGGGGAAATGCTGCCAGAGTAGAATATTTCCTGAAAGGAACCGCCCCCTATTATGATGATTTCTGTGATGTCCATGTAAAGGCAAAGGTTTGTACAGCCTCAACCGACATTTGGAATCGTCCTCTCCTGGCAACAGAAGAATGTCCCGGAGCTACGGTGGTGGAAAAGGTATTTATTCAAAGAAAAGAACCTTATGTACCCGAAAAGCCTGGAGATCCTTATCCGCAAGATTGGATATATGAGCTGCCGGCAGCAGAGTACTGCACCTTACACAGCCAGGAAGGGGAGCATGAACCCCCCGCAGATACGTCACAACAATCAGGTGACGGACATCGCCAGGAATTAATGGAAGAAAGTGATTGATATGCATATTCCAAATTAATTTAAATTAAAATATTGGAAATAATATATTATGGAAGATATCAAAAATCAGTAAAGTAAGTTGTTTTAAAGTAATGTGTTTTACCTGCCACAATTTATGGAGGACGGAATGAAAAGAAAGAGAAGGCAAACCGTAAAAAAAACCGCAGCTACAAAGAAAAAAGCAGTGAGAAAAAAAACTAAAAACAAGAAAAAATTGGGGATTATTAAATTCCTTTTAAAATTCGTGCTTATTACCGGTATTATTTTAGGTCTTGCTTCGGTAGGGATAGTTGCAGGAATAATGTACGGATTTGCAACAACCACACGCTCTTTGAATTATGACGACATTCAGGTTAAAATCGAAACTACCTATATTTATGATGACGAAGGAAATGAAATAGCATCCTTGATCGGAAATGAGACCCAGAATAGGGAACAGGTATTATATAAAGATATTCCCGAACACCTTAAGAAGGCAATTATCTCTATAGAGGACGAAAGGTTTGAAGATCATTTTGGAGTAGATATAATAGGCTTGTTCAGGGCTGTCTGGCTTAAAATAAAAAATCCCTCGAGCCGTATGCACGGTGCAAGCACTATAACACAACAGGTTGTAAAAAATCTGACAGGTGAATTTGACATTAGTATGGATAGAAAAATAAAAGAGTGGTTCAGGGCTGTCAGGCTGGAACGGGAGCTCGAAAAATGGCAGATTCTTGAAATATACCTTAATATACTTTATATGGGAAACAGCTATTATGGTGTACAATCTTCATCTAAGGCTTATTTCGGAAAGGATGTTTCCGAGCTGTCCTTAGCAGAGTGTGCTTTATTGGCAGGCATTACAAATGAACCCTTTACCTATAATCCCTTTACGGAAAAAGGGCAAAAAAATGCAAAGGAAAGACAGGAAACCATCCTTTATAAAATGCTGGAGCTCGGGCATATAGATGAAAGGGAATATGAACAGGCTAAAAAGGAAGACCTGCACTTTGCAAAGCGCGGTGAGTTTAATGACAGTTCCAAAATACAATCATATTTTGTCGACCAGGTAATAGAAGATGTAATTAATGATTTTATGGAAACAGGTATGTCCAGGGATTATGCTACTACAAAGCTTTTCAATTACGGCCTCAGGATATATACAACCCAGGATTCCAATATGCAGGGTATAATGGACAGTGTATTTACAGATGACAAGTATTTTTATAAGGACAACAAAAATGCAATTAAAAACAATGAAGTTCCCCAGGCGGCAATGGTTGTAATTGATCATCAAACAGGTCATACCAAGGCACTTTATGGTGGATACGGTGAAAAGAAAGCAAGCAGGATATTCAACAGGGCTACCCAGTCGGAGCGCCAGCCAGGCTCAAGTATCAAACCTACTGCTGTTTATGCTCCTGCCATTGATTTAAGGCTTATCACACCTGGTACTGTTATTGATGATATTCCGGTTTATTTGGATTCACAAAATAAAAGGGCCCGATATCCCACAAACTTTGACCATAATTATGGGGGGCTCACAACGGTGCGCAATGCTCTGAAAAGATCAGTAAATGTAGTTGCCGCAAGGGTTTGGATGGATATATTGGGACCTGACAATTCCTTGAGCTACCTTAAAAAAGTTGGAATTGACAGGGAAAACGAAAGATACCTTTCTATAGCTATGGGCGGTCTGGAAAAGGGGGTTAGCCCTCTTGAAATGGCAGCTTCCTACATACCGTTTGCAAATAAAGGCGTATATATCAAACCGGTTACATATACCAAGGTGGAATCCAGTGACGGTAAGGTGCTGCTTGAGAACATACCCGAATACGACACTGTCTATGATTCAACTACAGCTTTTCTTATGGTAGACATGATGAAGGAGGTAACCAGGTCCGGCGGAACAGCTCCCGAATGTGTAATTGGCAACGGAAAGGAAATACCTACCGCAGGAAAAACGGGAACCACAAGTGACAACATTGATAAATGGTTTGTCGGATACACTCCATATTATGTTGCTGCAACCTGGTACGGATATGATAATAAAAATGAAAGAATTGAAATTGCATATGGTGAGGAACGCGGAAAAGCCAAGCAAATATGGACCGCCGTCATGAATGATATACATATGGGGCTTCCTGCCAAAGATTTTACAGAGCCTCCCGGGATTGTAAAGAGGAAAATATGTATATATTCGGGTAAAATAGCAACCAGTCTGTGTGCCAACGACCCAAGAGGAAGTGCTGTCAGGAACGAGTATTTTATCAAGGGCACAGAACCCGGATATGGCGAGCTTTGTGATGTTCACGTAAAAACAAAGGTATGCACTGCAAGTAAAGACATCTGGGGCAGACCTCTTCTTGCCAATGAAACATGTCCGCCGCAGTCGGTACTGGAAAAAATACTCATAAAAAGGCCAATACCTTATACTCCTTCATTTCCTGGTGAACCCTATCCGCTGGATTGGAAATTTGAAATACCTGAAGCAGAGTATTGTCCGAATCACTAGTACCTCATTTCATGTCAACTTACGGGTAGATTGCTGTAGATTTTTTCACAAGGCAAGGCGGAGGATTGAGTAATATCTGGATATTGCGATTGACGACAACGCAGCATTGTGAAAAAATATGCAGTAATCTACCCGCATTTTGATGTGAAATGAGGTACTGGTACCCTAACGTTTGACGAACAGTGTTCCTACATCATTGCCTTCCAGTACGGACACAATAGCTTTGGGGTTATTTCCATTTGCAATTACAACATTAATCCCGGCTGATGTTGCTAAATTGGCAGCATCCAATTTTGTCTTCATTCCACCGGTTCCCCGGCCGGTTTTATTTCCAGTTGCACCATTGACTATTTCAGGAGTAATTTCAAAAACAGTGGATATAAATTTAGAATTTCCGTTAGTCCTTGGGTCGCCTTCATACAAACCGTCTATGTCCGAAAGTATAATAAGAAGGTCAGCCTTTATCAGCTTGCTTACCAGAGCCGACAATGTATCATTTTCACTGAATGTATCCTGCTCTCCCGCCCTGATTTCATCAACAGATACGGAATCGTTTTCGTTTACAATCGGTAAAATACCATTTTTAATAAGTGCTTCAAAAGTATTTATAACATTTTTTCTTCCAGTTTTTTTGCTTACTATATCCCGGGTAAGGAGAATTTGGGCAACTATACGACTGTATTCGGAAAAAAATTTACTGTAAATATGCATCAATTCACTCTGTCCAACAGCCGCAGCCGCTTGTTTTTCCATTATTGTAACAGGCATTTTTTTCAAATTGAGCCTGCCCGCACCAACTCCAATGGCTCCGGACGACACAAGTATAATCTCTTTATCCTGATTCATAAGATCGGAAATTACTCTTGAAAGCCTGTCTATAAGGGTGAAATTCATTTTACCTGTATTGTAAGTCAGGGTTGAAGTCCCTACCTTTATAACTATCCTCTTTGCCTCTTTCAAACTTCTCCTCATTCTCCAAGCATCTCCTTTTAACCCGTAAATCCTATCTCATATTTCCAGCCCATATATCCTGTAGGTTTTATAATGCTCTCCCCCGGCCCTGTCCGCATCCCTTCTCATGGTATAATTGGTTTCTCCGATTGTGGAACCTTCCCCATATATATAATCCATATTTTTTGCCTCATTCATAACCTTATAAAACATGGCTCCCGATACGCCTTTTTTTCTATACTCAGGTATTACAAACAATATAAAAGTCCTTCCGCTTTTGATATGCTTTTTATAATTTAACAATTTTAAAAATCCAAATGGAAATAGCCTTCCATTCATTTTTATAAATACCTCATTAAAATTAGGAAGTGATACCAGAAAACCTACCGGCGTACCTTCATTTGACCTTGCAATACAAATAATCCTCGGTTCTGCCAGCTTCCTGTAGCTGCCGGCAAAACCCCTTATTTCATCAAGCGAAGGCGGGACAAGGTCATCCCAATCCTCCGGCATTGCTATATCCAGAATTCTCTTTATATCAACAATTTCCTTTTCAACATTATCAAGATCTATACTGTCAACCTTGAACTCATATCTTTTCATTGCATATTCAACTACCTTCTTCCTGCTTTTGTGAGTACATTTCTCAACGTCATAATAATATGCATATAAGTCAAGGTCCTTGCAAAATCCATACTTTTCAAAAAAATCAGGGTAATAGGAGTAATTATAAGAATTCATTAAAACAGGAGGACGGTCAAAACAGTCTATTAACAAACCTTTTGTATCATCTCCTCCAGTTGGTGAAACAGGCCCTTTAACCATGGTCATCCCCATTTCCTTTAGCCACCCTGTGCTCCTGTCAAAAAGCATTTTGGCAACTTCATAATCATCAACGGATTCAAACAGGGTTATATAACCATTCATGCTATTCTTCCCGGCATTTAGGTCCTCATCTATGCCTGCTGCTATCCTGCCTGCGGTTTGACCATTTTTTCTTGCAATAAACAGGCTTACCGGTCCTCTTTTAAACAATGGGTTTGTTTTACCGGTAACCATGCTTTTCATATCTTTTCTTAAAGGCGGGACAAAATTTTTATTGCCTTTATAATGTCTATATTGAAAATTTACAAATTCCCTTATGTCATGACTGCTTTCAGCTTTCACAACAGTTATTGGAATATTTTTTTCCGGCAGCCCTTCTGTTTTTACCATGTTCTTTCCTCCCTATTCATGTATTATACAATAACTATTTAATATATACAATTATAGGGGAAGACATATTTTGATTTGATAAGAAAACCGGAAAATTATTAAAATCTTCCGGCTTTTATAAAAAATAAAACCATTCCAAAATTCATTTACATCCCAAACATTTTTTCCTTTAAATCCAGATAGTATAAATAGTCGGATTCCTTTACATCAGGCGGACACCTATGGTCACAAAAGGGTATATACCCTCCCCGCTTCACCAGCGGAACCAGGGTTTCAAGGTATTCCTTTATCGCCTTTTTGCCCTTTTTCAGTTGTATTTTATCCACGCCGCCCATGATCCTGAGTTCATTTCCATATTCACTAAGAAGCTCTCCCGGGTGTGCACATCCATTAACCTCAAAGGGAAAAAGGCAGTTTATTCCTCCCTCCAGCATATAAGGAAGTATGGGCCTTACATCACCGTCGCAATCAGTGTACCATAGGTCAATACCCGCACTATGGAGCTTTTTGCTTATTCTTTTATACCTGGGCATTACAACGTTTTTAAAAAAATCCACTGAAACTATGGGCCCGTTTTTAAAGCAAATATCCTCCCAGCCTGAAGCATAGTCAAAATTAAAATGAGGAAGCACCTGATCAAGAAAATCCTCTACAAGCACACAGCTTGTTTCAACCATATCCTCAACCATATCAGGATAATCGTAGCACGCATATGCCAGCCCCTCAAATGTAAGCATATCCCTTATCTTGCCTATCATGGAACCGCAGTAGACTCCCAGGGGATAGTCCCGGCTGTCGGAATGCCTGTTTTTTAATGCTTGAATATCTACCAGCCTTGCCGGATCATCCCTTCTTAACCTCTCTTCCTTACACTTTTCCCAGTCGTCGGGAGTTACAATGCTGGCCTTGATATAGTGGGGTATTGTCTCATGACCATCTTTGGGAACTTCAGCCAAAAGACCGTCGCGATTCATAAGTATTTTTGTCTTTTCTGTCTGGGCGACAACCGTACTCGGAAAAATAGGGCTCAGCCATACATTTCCTCCTACAGCCATTATTTTATCGAAATTAAAAAATATATTTGCTTCACGCTCATTTTTTATGTTGTTATCGGTAAAGATCCTCCACTGCCTGTAATTGTCCTTCCAGTACCCGAACTCCATGTTGAAGCAGCGGTCTGCCTCCTTGTAGTGCATCTGGTTTTTAAACCTTTCCCTGTCGGTCATACCCGACTTCCATTTGCTTCTTATTGGTTTTACCGTCATAATAATTCCTCCCCATGAGCATTTTGCTTATGTTATGATTTTTAAACCGATACATAAGCAAATTGTTACACATATCAAATATTTGCTCTTTTATATAATTAATTATATAATATTTGAATAAGGATTAAATGCAAATCATTGCTGAAATATATAAATATCTTGCTATCAGGATAGAGAGGATAAACATGAAAAAGAAATGGTCAAGCTCATACTACAAAAAAAACAGGGGCGTATCAAAAGCTCATACACCAAGTATTACCGCACGCTCAACCTTTTTTTACCCTCAAAGTGCCGGTCATTTCTACTGTGACAGAAGCTACTATACAAAGCGTGAAGGCTATAAAAGCTTTCTTGTTATTTATACTGTAAAGGGCAAAGGCTGCGCTATCTACAGGGACAGGAAATACACACTTGCAAGCGGCGACGTTCTCATCCTGGACTGTTATGAATACCAGGAATACCATACCGATAAAAAAGACCTCTGGGAAATAAAATGGCTGCATTTTAACGGGAGCAGCAGCAGGGAATATTACAATCTCATATATAATAACTGCGGCCCTGTCATAGGAATGGATCTTCGGAACAGAATACCTTATATAATTGATGAAATTTTGCACATGCTGTCGGAAAACGATCTGAATCTGGAAGTAAAATCATCGGCCCTTATTGTTGCCATGCTAACCGATATTCTAACAGCTTCCCCAAAAACAAAAGAAAATCCTGCCGGCAGTTCCCCTTGCACTTCCATTCAAAACTGCCTTGAATATATTGAAGGCAATTACCAGGATCAAATTAATATTGGAAAATTGGCACAGGCTGCTTGCATGAGCCCTTACCATTTTTCCAGGGAATTTAAAAAATATACGGGCTTTAGTCCCTACGAATACCTTGTAAAATACAGGGTAACCCAGTCAAAAAAGCTCTTGAGAGAAACAGACAGGGTACTTGACGACATTGCCCAAAGGGTAGGTTACAGCAGCACCAGCAACTTTATCAGCACATTTAAAAGATTGGAGGAAATAACACCCCATAAATACCGTAAATACTGGAAGTAGCGTTTAAGCCATCTCCAGCCTGGAAAATTCTATACACATAAGGCTAAAATATCTCATACTATATAACTGGAAACTTAGATTGGTACAGGGAAAAAACTTATTAATAAAATTTCTCCCTGCAGTATTAGGTAATTTTAAATATGTTAATAAAAAAATATGTTGATAAGCTACCCATACCAAAAATTCTAAAACCTGATTGTATTATTGACGGGATGCCATATTATGAAGCCAGGATGCAGCAATTCAAGCAAATACTGCATAGAGATATTCCTGCAACTGTGGTGTGGGGATTTGAAGGAGTATATCCAGGGCCAACAATTGAAACAAATAACTACCAGAGCATTAAGGTTAAATGGATCAACCATCTTCCCTCAAAGCATCTGCTTCCTGTGGATACGACAGTACATGGGGCGGGACCCGGCCAACCCAGGGTACGTACGGTCATACACCTGCACGGGGCTGTGGTGCGCCCAGAAAGCGACGGTTATCCCGACGCCTGGTTCACAAGAGACTACAAACAGGTAGGGCCTCATTTCACAACAAAGGTCTATACCTATCCCAACAGGCAGCGTGCGGCAACCCTGTGGTACCATGCTCATGCCATAGGCATTACCAGGCTTAACGTATATGCAGGACTGGCAGGGATATATATTATCCGCGACCCTATGCAAAAACATCTGAATTTGCCAAAAAGACGGTATGAAATACCTCTTTTAATACAGGACAGATCTTTTAATGAAGACGGTTCCCTGTATTATCCCAGCCAGCCTGATCCGCCTGTGCCCGGTGTGAATCCTTCGGTGCTTCCCGATTTTTTTGGTGATACAATACTTGTAAACGGCAAGGTATGGCCATACCTGGAATTGGAGCCTAGAAAATACAGGTTTCGCATTATAAACGGCTCAAACTCAAGATTTTATAAAATGAAGCTGTCTTCCAAATCAAATTTTTATCAAATAGGCACTGACGGCGGACTTTTTGAAAAGCCTGTGGTTACAAAGGAAATCATGCTGGCTCCGGCAGAGCGCGCAGATGTGATAATTGATTTTTCCGGATTGCGGGGGCAAAATGTCCTGCTCACAAACAATGCCCCAGCTCCATTTCCACAAGGGAATCTGCCTGATCCGGGCACAGCAGGTCAAATTATGCAGTTCAGAGTTTGTCTTCCTCTTTCAAAACAAGATTATAGCACTATCCCTTACCGTTTAAGCACCATTACTTACCTGAAAGAAAAAAAAGCAATAATCCAAAGAAATCTCACACTGTCTACAAAACCCGATATATATGGAAGATCCATACACCTTCTTGAAAATAAAACCTGGGACGACCCAATCACAACCAAGCCTCAACTGGGAAATATTGAAATATGGAACATACTAAACCTGACAAGAGCCAGCCATCCCATACACTTGCATCTGGTGAATTTTCAGATTTTGGGAAGGCAGCCCTTTGATACCGAATACTATGAAGAAACGGGCAAGGTCCTTGCCACGGGAAATACAGCACCGCCTGATTTAAATGAAATGGGGTGGAAAGATACCGTCAAGGCAAACCCTGGTGAAATTACCAGGATTATAGCCAGATTTGCACCTTATACGGGTCTCTATCCATGGCACTGCCACATACTGGAACATGAGGACCATGAGATGATGCGTCCCTTTGAGGTGGTTTTTTAACAAAGGCTCCCCGATTTAATCACTTTTTACCCTTTGCAGGTTCAATATTGATCTTCCTGCCCTTTATCTGTGAATTTTTCATTACGGATAAAACTTCACCGGTGTTTTCCTTCGGTACTTCAACAAATGTATAGTTGTCGTATAAATCAATTTTTCCTATGACTTTACCATGTATTCCCGTTTCATTTGCAATTGCGCCAACCACATCCCTGGCTCTTATATTATCCTTTTTACCCGCATTTATAAAAAGCCTTACCATACCGGATTCGGCTCCTGAGTCTCCAAAAGATTCAATATCATATTGGTGCTTATCTTCCTTGCTGGTATCCGTAACAATCTTAAGCAGCGCGGCAGCCGTATCAATAGAAGTATAATCGTCCTCAATCAATTGGTCCACCAGACCTATATATTTGTCCAGGTTTTCATTATTAATAGTTGATTTTACATCATCCAGCACTTTGCTTATCTTGTTTTCTTCCACTTCGCGTACAGTAGGTATGGGTTGTATGTGTATTTTTGTGTTTGTATACCTCTGTATGTCCTTCAGCGCATAAATCTGTTTTCTTCCTGAAACAAATGTATAGGCATTTCCTGTTTTTCCCGCCCTTCCGGTTCTCCCTATTCTATGCACGTAATACTCTTCATCCTGGGGCACATCATAATTAAAAACAGCCTCTATGTCTTCAACATCAATGCCTCTTGCTGCAACATCGGTAGCTACTAAAATATCAATCATATTTTTTTTGAACATATCCATTATTCTCGTTCTTCCCGATTGCTTGATATCGCCGTGCAGCCCTTCTGCAAAGTATCCCCTTAACTGTAACTGGCCCACAAGCTGGTCAACCTGTTTTTTAGTATTGCAAAACACCAATGACAGCCTGGGATTGTGCATATCTATCAACCTGCTTAGAAGCTCCAGCTTGTTGCCTTTAGACACTTCATAATAATATTGGTTAATACCCGGAACAGTAAGCTGCTTGTGTACGACCTTAACTACCTCCGGATCTTTTTGATATGTCCTTGTCAGTTTTAATATCTCTTTGGACATGGTAGCTGAAAATAAAATAGTCTGCCTCTCGTCCCGTATATCCTCAAGTATGGTTTCAATATCTTCTCTAAAACCCATGCTTAACATCTCGTCGGCTTCGTCCAAAACCACCATTTTTACCTTATCCAGCTTTAAGGTTCTTCTTCTCATATGGTCCATTATACGCCCCGGTGTACCGATAATAACCTTTACATCCTTTTTTAATGCTTTTATCTGCCTGTCTATTGGCTGCCCTCCATATATGGGGAATATCATTATTCCATGCATATATTTGGCAAACTTCCTCATTTCTTCGCATACCTGGATGGCAAGCTCCCTTGTCGGGCACAGTACCAGTACCTGGACTCCCCTTGTTTCAGTATCAACCATTTCCAATGCAGGAATCCCAAATGCGGCAGTTTTTCCCGTTCCGGTTTGTGAATGGCCGATTACATCTCTGCCTGATTTTACAAGCGGAATGCTTTTCGTCTGAATTGCAGTCGCTTCCTCAAACCCCATATCGTCTACAGCTTTCAATATGTTATCTGATATTACAAGATCTTTGAATTTAACTTTTTCCATTTAATAATTCCTCCCTCAATATTAAATTATTATAACATTAATTCTAAAGGATTATAATTCTTTTTGTCACAAAAAATGAGGCCAAATAACAGATTCAATGATTATATTGCACAGATTTTAACTTCATGATATAATGATTACGGTGTTGGTGTAATACAATTTATAGAAATATGGTGTTGGGTTGCCCTTCTTTGCTGGTTGGATGATGATTCTTCAGTAGTTTTTTGTTGTTTTATTTTATACGCTGAATAAATGTTTGTAAGAGGTCAAAAAGTCATGGATAATTACTATATTAATATAATCATACCTCTATATAATGAGTGCAGGCAGTTTGAGCAAAACATAGCCGCTATTGAAAATACTCTAAAGGAGAGTAAAATAGGGTACGGCTTTATCCTTGTAGACGACGGTTCGACTGATGCAACCTGGGATATGGTTAAAAACATATGTGAAAAAAATATACATATAAAAGCAATCAAGCTCAGCAGGAACTTTGGAAAGGAAGCCGCAATCTGTGCAGGACTGGAACACTCAAATGCAGATGCCGTCATAACAATGGATGCCGACCTTCAGCATCCGCCGTCTTTAATACCTGGTATGGTAAGGCTGTGGAATGAGGGTTACCATGTTGTAGAGTGCATAAAAACGCATAGGGGTAAAGAGAGCCTTTTCAGCAAGGCCAGTGCTTACCTTTTTTATAAATTACTAAAAAAACTATCGGGTTACAACCTAGAAAACGCATCGGATTTTAAGCTTCTTGACAAAAAAGTTGTTGATGCCTGGCGGCTCATGAATGAAAAGAATACATTCTTCCGGGGAATGTCTTCATGGGTTGGTTTTAACAGGACAAGCCTTCCATTTTCTGTTCCCGAAAGAGCTTGCGGTGAATCAAAATGGTCTATATTGGGCCTATTTAAGCTGGCCATAAACGCCGTAACATCGTTTTCTTCGTTGCCTCTTCATCTTGTTACCTTTTTAGGAATAGGTTTTTTAGCCGGAGCATTTATCCTGGGTGTGCAAACTCTTGCCAGGAAATTTGCAGGTCAAGCTTTAACAGGTTTTACTACGGTTATTTTACTGCAGCTTATAATTGGCAGTGCTCTAATGATCAGCTTAGGAATCATTGGGACCTATATAGCCAAAATATATGATGAAGTTAAGGGAAGACCCAGGTATATAATTTCGGAAAGGCTTAATATAAAAGATACTGATGGCGGGGTGGTAGAAAAATGAATCCTTCAAAGCCCGGCAGCCGTGTTTTGTTAACAGGCCTGGGCTGTTTGCTTGTAATCAGGATGCTTTTAAGTCTCCTTCCCAGTTATACCATAGATATGAATGGTTATACTATATGGAGCCAATACCTTGCAAATCAAGGTTTTAAGGACTTCTACAGAACATACCATGTAGTATATGCGCCTGCATACATTTACCTTTTGTGGATTACAGGCAAATTATCCCTATTGCTGTCAGCCGGCCCTGTCCTTTTGGAGCTGCTTGTTAAAATGTGGGCCGTTTTTTCAGATATTATTGGAGGCTGCCTGATATACTCAATAGCAGCAAAGCATAAAAAAGACAACCTGGGTATAATCCTTGGAATATTATATATACTTAATCCGGGAGTTTTTTTTAATTCTTCCGTCTGGGGACAGTTTGATTCAATTCCTGCAACATTGCTCCTTGCCGTCATCTATTTGTTTTTAAACAAAAAGCATACCTTGGCAATACTGGTATTCGCATCGGCAGTATTGACAAAGCCCCAGAGCGGGCTCTTGGCTCCAATCCTGCTGGCAATGATTTTTAGGGAATTCAACCTGAAAAATACCCTTTACAGGCTGAAGCTGGTTTATTCAGCCATAGGAGGTATTTGCCTTTACATTATGGCAGTAGTACCCTTTTATTATCCCACTCCTTTATACAAGGATGCAAATCCACAATACCTGTTTGAAAAGATATTTTACTCCTTGGGAGATGTTTTTTATTGGATGTATTACCTTTATAGGAAAAGTCTTGACGACTATCCGTATGCGACAGCCAATGCTTTTAATTTGTGGACCCTGCTTGGCGGACAGGCTGTTTTCGACGGTCAAAGGTTCATAGGCATAAGCTACTCTGCCTGGGGGCTTTTATTATCTTTCGGGGTAGCGGCATATTGTATATACCTTGTACTGAAGAAAAGGACAGCTTTCATGTTATATTTTGCATCTTTCCTGACCCTGTCGGGTTTTTTCCTTTTTGCAACAAGGATGCATGAAAGGTACTTACTGCCTGCAATTATTTTTATAACTGTTTGTTCCTTATGGGACAAAAGCCTTCTTATACCCATGTCTGTTTTAAGCCTTTGCATCCTGGTCAATCACTGGTATATTTATGACATGGCGCGCAGGGGAACCATATGGATTTCCAGATACGACACCGTAGCTCTTGTAACAGCCGGGGCTTCCTTAGCTGTTTTTTTATTTTGCGCCTTTAAAGGATACAGGTATGCAGTTGAAGATGTACAAGCATTTGAAAAGGGAATTTTTATCAAGTTGTAACGGGTCAAAGTTTACAAGTAATGCAAATTGTTCAAGTAAAAGATTGAAGGGATTTGGTTTAATGAAAATTGCTATAGTAGGAGCGGGAGCAACCGGACTTACCGCAGGATATGAGCTTGCCAAAGCAGGACACTTTTTGACCGTATATGAAAAAAGCAGTATTATAGGAGGCCTTGCGTCCACATTCCAAATCGGTGGAACGGACATAGAAAAGTACTATCACCATATTTTCACTTCGGACAGTGAATTAATATTACTTGTCAATGAGCTTGGCCTTTCTGATAATTTAAAATGGTATCCTCCTTCTAACGGTATTTATATAAATAACAAATTTTACCCTTTTACAACTCCATTTGACCTGCTTATGTTCGATGCGGTTCCGCTATTTCAAAGAGTCAGGCTAGGCCTTTTAATATTGAAATCCAATAAAATAGAAAGTTGGAATTACCTTGAAAATATCACTGCAAAGCAGTGGTTAACCGATAAAGCAGGCAAGGCCGTATATATTAAGCTGTGGGGACCGCTGCTCAAATCTAAATTTGATGTTTATTGTGAAAAAATCTCTGCCGCCTGGTTATGGAACAAATTCAAGCTCAGGGGAAGCTCACGGAACAAAAACGGCAAAGGTGAGCTTCTGGGGTATATGGACAAAAGCTTTGGAGTTATATATGACAAATTGTGCAGGCTAATCATTGATATGAACGGTCAAGTCCTTTTAAATACACAGGCAGATGAAATAATACCGGGTAGTGACGGGTCCGTATCAATCCGGACGGAAAAGTGTGTTGAAAGCTATGATTGTGTTTTGTTTACAGCTTCCCCGGGGATATTTGCCGGACTGGCGAACAAACATCTGCCGGTAGATTATAAAGAAAAATTGAATTCAATAAAATACATGGCAAACGTATGTGCCGTTCTTGAGCTTAAAGAGAGCATCTCCCCATATTATTGGATTACGGTAGCAGAAAATGATGCCCCTTTTGTCCTTATGGTGGAGCATACAAATATGACCGGTAAGAGCCGTTATGGCTGTAATATAGTATATCTTTCAAAATATGCCGATGCTCTCAAACCACCATATATTTCAGAAAATGAATTGATTGAAAGAGAGTTTATCAAGTATTTTAATAAACTATTTCCAAAATGGGATAGCTCCGGGTTAATTAATGTTCGAATATTCAAAAGCAGATATACTCAACCTGTAGTCACTGTGGGCTATTCTAAAATAAAGCCGGGTTTTGAAACACCCATAAGAAATGTTTATACTGCTTCCATGGCAAATATTTATCCTGAAGACAGGGGCCAGAATTACTCGGTAAAATTGGGAATAGAAGCAGCCGGATTTATAGACAAGCACTCCATCCCGGTTACATCTTAAAAAATAAAGCATTGAAGCCTTAAGGAGCCTTAGGAGGAAAAGATTTATGAATGGTGTTATAAGATATGTTGTCCTAATTGCAATTTTGCTGTCCATAGCTTCCGCTGCATATGCAGAGCCTGAAAACCTTATCAGAAATCCGTCCTTTGAAAATGGTGACGGGGCATTACCAGATATGTGGAATAAATGGTATTGGGATACCTCTGAAGATTCAACACGATTTAGTATTGACTCACTTTTTCCCAGAACGGGGAAAAGGTATGTCACAATAACCAATAATATAAAAAACGATGCCCGGTTAATGCAAAAGGTTCCCGTAGAAGAAAACTCAATATACAAATATTCCTGCTGGATAAGAACAGAAAATACAGGCTCTAACAACATGGGTGCCAATATATCAATTGAAGGGAGGCTGGAGGCCTCCGTTGATGTTAAAGGCACAAGCAGCACATGGCAGCAGGTAGAGCTTTACATAAAAACAGGTAGTGGAATAAACACTCTTACCCTCACCTTAGGACTTGGAGGATATGGCAGCATTAACAAAGGAACGGCTTATTTTGACGATGTGGAGCTGGTCAAAGCTGCAAAAATACCTCCAGGGGCAAGGACAGCAGTTATTGAAAAGCAATCGGATAGTCAAGGTAAAGAAGCCTCCCAGGATGTCAAATATAAAAGGCCTTTTTGGCTTTTAATCCTGGCACTTTTTACTGCAACGGGGACATTTATGCATTACCGTCATAAAAAGCTTACGCAGCCCCGTATTTTTGATGGAGAGGATGAAAGCCCAGGTGCTGAAGCGGAAAAAGTATATCCTCCGGATGCACAGGAAAAAAGCAATCCGGAAAACATATCGGAATCAACACGTGTGAATATAACAGACAAAAAAGACCTTTTAATAATGGGTATAATGACATTTGTCTACCTTGTTGCGGCACTTATCAACCTTGGAGGCTTCAATTCTCCCGAAAAGGGCTGGACTCCTGCTGCCAGCGGCGAATATGCAACCTTTGACCTGGGCGGTGAAATCAATATTGACAGGGTATCCTATTATTGTGGAAGGGGCAAAGGCTGGAGCGCAACAGGTTCATACAAACTGGAGCTCTTTGATTTGAATGGGAATAGGGTATATACGGCGACCCTGCAAAAGGACAATGTTTTTATATGGAAGTACATAAGTGCAAATGTTGCCGCAAATACTATGAAGATAACAGCAGAGACTCCTGGTGGCGAGCTTAATGAAATATCTATATATGAGAAAGGCTCCGGCAGGCCATTAGAAAATATTACAATATTACATTCCGAGACCGGCCCGGGCAGTACAGGAACTCCGTCCAATCTCCTTGATGAACAGCACAAATCGGCATATGCCCCGTCATACCTTAACGGAACGTATTTTGACGAAATCTACCATGCAAGAACTGCCTATGAGCACATACATAGAATAGAACCCTTTGAAAGTACCCATCCTCCTTTGGGGAAGCTGTTTATCTCCATAGGCATAATGATCTTTGGCATGAATCCCTTTGGCTGGAGAATAGTGGGGACACTTGTAGGAGCAGCAATGATTCCTGTTATGTACATGTTCGGCAAAAAGGTTTTCGGGAAGAGGTTTTATGCGTTTTGCTGCGGCTTTCTCATAATGTTTGATTTCATGCACTTTGTACAGACCCGAATAGCCACTATTGATGTTTATGTTACATTTTTTGTTATCCTGATGTTTTATTACATGTATGACTACTTTATGATGAAAACATATGAAACCAGTTTAAAAAATGCTCTTAAACCTTTATTTTTAAGCGGCTTGATGTTTGGCCTGGGAGCTGCGTCAAAGTGGATAGCCCTTTACGGAGGTGCAGGCCTGGCACTGGTTTTTTTCATATCAAGAATAGTTGAATATGCAAAATATAATACTGCTCTTAAAGAGAAACAGGCCAGGAAATTAAAATGGGTGAAGGACTTTATTCCCAACCTGAATAAAACCTTTGCTGCCTGTGTATTATTTTTCGTAATAATTCCCTTTGTAATATATCTATTGTCCTACATTCCTTTTATGAATGTACCGGGTCCGGGCCATGAAATTGAAAATGTGTTTAAGCTGCAGGAGCATATGTACAATTACCATAATAACCTTGAGGACACTCACAGTTTTTCTTCAAAATGGTATCAATGGCCTGTTATGACCAAGCCAATCTGGTATTATTCCGGGAGCAATGTTCCTCACGGCATGCATTCAACAATTGTCTCCCTGGGCAATCCGGCAATCTGGTGGACCGGAATAGCGGCCTTTTTTTTAAGCTTGGCTATTGCGCTGGCACGGAAAGATAAGGCTATGATAGTTATATTCATTGCCATTGCCTCACAATATCTGCCGTGGATGCTTGTACCGAGAATCGCCTTTATATACCACTACTTTTCAATAGTGCCATTTATAATAATATGCATTGTGTATATAATTAAATATGTAATGGATGAAATTCCATACAGCAAGTATACGGTTTACTGTTATCTTGCCCTTGTGGCACTGCTTTTCATAATGTTTTATCCTGTGTTATCAGGAATGGCTGTGCCCCTAAAATATGTGGAATTGCTAAAGTGGGGAAAGGGATGGTATTTTTAATGTGATAAATACATTTTTATTAATGCTTGTGAGATTGCTCACAGGAAAGAAATTATTTTTGGGAGGTATTTAAATGGCAAATGATAAAATAGTCTGTTCGATTGTTGTACCCGTATTTAATGAAGAACTTGTTGTAAATGAGTCATACAAACGACTTAAAGAAGTTATGGAATCAAGTGGTGTTTCTTATGAGATAATATTCATAAATGACGGCAGCCGTGACAAAACTGTTTCCATTATAAATAAGATATGTGAAGTGGATAAAACCGTCAGGCTTATTGACTTTTCAAGGAATTTCGGACATCAGGTTGCAATAACGGCAGGTATGGATTTTTCCAGCGGTGAATGTGTAATAGTAATAGACGCAGACCTCCAGGACCCCCCTGAAGTCATGCTCGAAATGCTTGAAAAATGGCGTAAAGGATATGATGTAGTATATGGAAAAAGGGTCAAACGCCGCGGAGAAACAGTTTTCAAAAAAGCAACAGCCATGTTTTTCTACAGGTTTCTCAAAATTATGACCGATGTTGACATACCGGTTGATGCCGGTGATTTCCGTTTGATAGACAGGAAAGTATGCGACGCACTAAAAAAAGTACATGAAAAGAACAGGTTTGTGAGGGGATTGATAAGCTGGATGGGATTTAAACAAACGTCGGTAGAATTTGAAAGGCAGCCCAGATATGCGGGAGTAACTAAATACCCTTTGAAAAAAATGGTTAAATTTGCCTTTGATGCAATAACATCATTTTCATACAAGCCGTTAAAAATCGCTTCCTATGCAGGGATACTTCTGTCTTTTTTCAGCTTCATCTATCTGGTTTATGTACTTTACCTCAGATTATTCACAGCAAGAACAGTACCGGGCTGGACATCAACACTTGCAGTAAGCCTTTTATTCAACGGTATTATATTGATGATGCTTGGCATAATAGGTGAATACATCGGCAGAATATACGATGAAGCAAAGAACCGGCCACTTTATATTATAAGGGAAATGAATAACTTTGAAGACGAAAGAAAATGACCGGACCTTCATTAATTGTTGTAATATGGCTCTCGAAAAGATTTTTCAAAAGCCATATTACCTTAAATTATGAGTCAAATTCCACGCAGATATTTTCCACGCTGAAAGCATCTATTTCAAATTTAACTCTTTTATCCAGGACATCTATCTTCAAGCTGTTCTGGACAGCATTTTCATTAATGTCCACATAATAGGCTTTTTTTATCTTTTTTGCAAAAGCAACAGCCATATCCGTCCTGGTTCCTTCCGTTTCATATACTCTGATTATCAATGATCCGGATGAGCCGTTTTCAGGCATTTTGACTGCGGAAACAACTGCATTTTCACCTTCTGCATTAATGAAGCTTTTCTGTAAGGGCAGGTCCCCCTTATGCACTTTACCGGAGAGGAAGCTTATGGGGTGATTATAGTCAAATGCCTGCTTGACCGGAATAATATTGGCAGAACCGTCCAAAGCATTCAGGGCAAACCTGAATTTATGGATATTGTTTTCAGGGTATGGGTCAGGGTAATATGAGCTTCTAATCAATGTAACAGCAAGGGAATTATCCTTACCTCTAAACCCGTATTTTGAAGCTGTTACAAGCATGAGGGCACGGCTGCCTTTATCCCGGGGCACTCCTAATGCCCAACTGTTTGCAGGTACATCCATATCCATACCAGGTCTTTCAATAGTGCCAAAAGGAATATCATACTTATAATTTTTGCACATATAGCCAAAGGGCACATAAAAATTCAACTGGGGCACAAACCCTCCCTTTACTGCTCTTTCCTGCCAATCACATTCAACATTAAAATCGATTCTTGTACAGTTCCTGGCTAGAGATACATTTACTTTCAGCCTCGAATCCCTAAACTTTATCTCATATTCAATCCACTGCCTTAATGACTTGCCGTCTGAATTTATACCCAGTATTTTTACATTTTCATTTGAATTCAAATCCAGTACATCCATATACCTTCCAACAACCCAGGAAGTCATTTTCTTCCCGTCAGCTTCTTCAACCAGCCGGAAGACACCTGCAGGACGCATGGATTCAACCAATTCATTTCCATCCTTTTTATCATATAGGGAAATTATTGATGCATTTTTTGAATCAAACTCAACTCTTAAATTTTCATTTTCAAGTACATAACTTTTTAAAACCTCTACCCTTGGATTAGTGTCCATCCCGTAATATACACCATCCGGTTCCAATTCCGATAAAGTATATGTACTATAGCCATATGCAGGTACGACAGCATCTACCAGCAGTTTTAAATACTTATGACCCCAATACCTGCTGTCCCCGTGCTGAAATTCTTTATTCTCAACAACCTGGTGCTCTGCCTTTTCTCCGCTGCTGTTTCTGAAAAGAATCCGCTCTGGGCTGCCTTCCCAATCCCATACAACTATTTCCACCAACTCCCTGCGTTCACAATCTGAAGGATTAAACAGGTGGAAAATCCTGTTTATACCACTTCCCCTTTCAGTCTGAGGCAGGCTGAAATCCATGATGCCATAACCAACCCCGGCCCCTTCAGATCTGGTTTCACTGATATCCTCCCTTATATTGAAAAGCTGTGACGTATCAATCCTGGAAGCTATATTTCCAAGAGCCATAGCGGTCTGGGTATTGGCAATTGCAGCTGTTTTCTGGAAAAGCCCCATTGCGTATTCCCTTGTGTCAATTACTCCAGAGCCTGGAAGTATATCATGAAAATGATTGAAAAGCACATTTTCCCATGCCTCTTTAAAGCATTCACTTTTATAGCCTCCTCCTGCAAAAGCTGCGGATATGCTGCTAAAGCTTTCAGCCTCGTTAAGCTTTGCCTCACCAATCCTGTTCGCCGTCTTTATCCTGGACTGGCTGGTATAACAGCCCGTAAATACAAAATTGAGCTCTTTATCTTCAACAGGCAGTTTATCCTTAATATTTTTAAGTGTATCAAAATATTGGCTAAAGCTTCCAAAGCTGATTTCAGGGTAAACAGGCCAGCCCGACATGTCGATTATCCTTTCTATATCCTTTCTGGTAGGTCCCCCACCATGGTCACCCACACCATAAACCTTCAGCGCCGTATCAATCCCGTATTTTGTGCAGAACTCAGGTACGTACAGCACCATTGAAGGTTCAATGTCCGCATTGTACCAGGAAGGTTCCCTGTAAACCACTACGGAGCTGCCCGAGGGAGATTTCCATCTGTAAATATTATGCCCGTCATATCCCCTGCAGTGGTAATAGTACTCAACCCCGCCTTTATTCAATATCTCCGGAACATTAAGGCTATGCCCGAAGGTATCCGGCTCAAAATCTATTTTTAGTGAATCAGGATTAATGCCAAGAAGCTTTGAAAGATATTTTTTTGTGTATAGTATATGCCTGGCAAGGCTCTCTCCATTTGGCATGTTCTTGTCCGTCTCAACCCATGTGGAAGCCGTGACCTCCCAGCGCCCTTCCTTAATCCTTTTTTTAATCTCCTCCAGCATTGCAGGATTATATTCCTCAACAATCCTGTAAACCGAAGCCTGTGATTGTGAAAATTTGTATTGGGGATACTCTTCCATTAAATCAAGCATGGTCCTGAAAGTATCAAGTGTAATGGCTACAGTTTCAGGAAAACCCCACATCCAGTTCATGTCTATGTGAGCGTGGGCGGCACAAATCATTTTAAAATCCTTTGCAGCTTTTGACATTTCAGCCATAATGCTTTCCGCTTTTTGTGCCATACTTCTGGTAATTGTACCTTCTTCACAATATCCCTTGTAAAGGTATTCGACTGCATCTTCAATCAGGCTGTTAAACCTGTATTCATTAACACCTGATACCTTGAATGCATATCCAATCTGGCATATTATCCTGCTTGCCCAGTATCCTTTACATTTGTCCTTTAATTCGTTAGCTTTTAAAAGAGTTTTATTCATTCCAAGTTTGCCCCCCCTGTTTGCTTAAAGCAATATTTATAAATATAATTGTTATGCATTTATTATGCTGATGATAACATTTCAATTACATTATAATATGTATATAGTTTAATGCAAAAAAATATAACTGTCAATAAAAAAAACAGTTATAAAAAGGTAAGGCCTTGACTTGCATATTGGGCAATTTACTTAAATTTGAGTTTTGATATTTCTTCTTTATCAAGGCCTGTTGCCTTGACAATATCTGCTATACTAAGACCCATGGCAATCAAGTTCCTTGCCATATTGCGCCTTTCTTTCTCAATACCAATCTGTTCCCCTTCTGCTTTTCCTTCTGCTCTTCCTTCTGCTCTTCCTTCTGCTCTTCCTTCTGCTTTTCCTTCTGCTTTTCCTTCTGCTTTTCCTTCTGCTTTTGCACCTTCCAGTCTTGAAATTTCATCTCTTACAAGCTTTTCACGGTAATCATAATACCTCTTAACCTCATCTATACTTCCCAATTGCTCCAGTATGGATTCCGCTTTTGCTATTGCCGGATCTGAATTTATTGCCATTTCCAACACCTCCTCCGGTGAATCTTCCAAAAATATTAACCACCGGTCTAAAGATTTGCCAAAATCAGGCGATATCTTTCTAAACTTTGGAAGCTCTATAAACCTTATTTCCAATGCATCCGTCAGCTTGTACTCCTTATTTCCATCTTCCCATAAATGAAAAGCTGAGTGGTATTTGTCTATTGCAATATAGTTAAAATCAAGTATATTTATTGTGATGGTTTTTTTCAATTCGCTGTATGGCTGTCCTTCCTTCAACTGCTCCGAAAAGAGTTTTGCCCAGTACCACAAAGTTCTTTTATCCATGTTGTACTGATTCACCAGTTGAACTTCAATGTTTACAACTTCTCCCATCAATGTTCTTGCTTTGACATCCAATATTCCAAGTTTGTCCTCAGGATTATCCTTACGGAGCCTGGTGTTTTCTTCAATGATAATATCCGTAAGGACACTCCTGCCTTCAAGTTCAAGGACTCCATTTAAAAAACTTACAAGAAGTTCCTTGTTTTCAGGCTTGCCAAATATCTGTTGAAATATATAGTCATTTTTTGCTTTTAACCTTGCCATTTGTTTTCCTCCAATATATATTATACACAATTTCAGTTTAAAAAGTAAGCTGCAGATAAAAAATACTTTGCGTGCAAGTCAAGAACCACCACTACTTGCCCAGTTTTTTGATTCTTGATGTTACTTTATCGAACATTTCCTGGTATTTTACCTGTTTGTCTTTTTCTGCCGCTACTACTTTTTCAGGTGCTTTGGTTATAAAACCTTTATTGGCAAGCTTTTTGTTTACCCTGTTAAGCTCTTCGAGGAGGTTTTCTTTTTCCTTGTGAAGCCGCTCCAGCTCCTTTTCGATATCTAAAAGCTCTGCTAACGGGATAAATATTTCCGCACTCTCAATTACCGCAGAAACGGCGTCATCGTCAATTCCCGCTTTGCTTTTGCTTATCTCTATGCCCGACGCACCGGCCAGTGTACGGAAAAACAACTCTCCATATTTGAGTATGCCGCTCATTTTACTGTTCTCAGTTACAAAAAGTATTTTTGCTTTCCTTGAAGGGGGAACATTCATCTCAGCACGAATATTCCTGATGCTCCTTATAGCATTCATGAGAACTTCCATATCCTTTTCAGCTTCGGGGAAGCTGTAATTTTTCTTATATTCAGGCCATGACGATATCATAATGCTTTCATCACGGTCCGCCAGGTGGAGGTAAATTTCCTCCGTAATGAAGGGCATATAAGGGTGCAAAAGCTTCATGGAATTTGAAAGTACATAATTAAGCACATACTGTGCTTCCAGTCTTCCCTGGCTCTCCCTGTCATAAAGCCTTGGCTTTACAAGTTCAATATACCAGTCGCAAAACTCTTCCCATATAAATTCATACAGCTTTTGAAGGGCAACTCCTGTTTCAAACCTTTCCATATTTTCGGTTACTTCTTTTGACAGTGTATTAATCCTTGACAATATCCATCTGTCCTCAAGGCTGAATTCGGACTCATCCACATCGCTGAAATCAAGGCTTTCATCAAAGTTCATGAGCACAAACCTGGAAGCATTCCAGATTTTGTTGGCAAAATTCCTTCCGGCTTCAACCTTTTCATCCGAAAATCTCAGGTCATTGCCGGGAGAATTGCCGATAGTAAGCGCATACCTTAATGCATCGGTTCCATACCTTTCTATTATTTCAAGCGGATCTATGCCGTTGTCCAGTGATTTGCTCATTTTCATTCCAAGGGCGTCCCTGACAATACCGTGGATCAAAACATGCTTGAAGGGTTCCTTTCCCATATGCTCAAGACCTGAAAAAATCATCCTTGCAACCCAGAAAAATATAATATCGTAGGCCGTAACAATTACGCTGGTAGGGTAAAAGTATTTAAGCTCCCCGGTATCCTCCGGCCAGCCAAGTGTTGAAAAAGGCCATAATGCCGAACTAAACCATGTGTCCAGGGTATCTTCATCCTGTTCAATCCTGCTGCTGCTGCAAACAGGGCATTTAACAGGCATTTTGCGGTCAACCGTCATATGGTCACAATCCAGGCAGTAATATGCAGGAATCCTGTGCCCCCACCAGAGCTGCCTTGAAATACACCAGTCCCGGACGTTTTCCATCCAGTTAAAATATATCTTGGAAAACCTTTCAGGCACAAATTTAATGGTCCCGTTCCTGACGGCTTCAACGGCAGGCCCGGCAAGAGGCTGCATTTTAACAAACCATTGTTTTGATATGACAGGTTCAATAACCTTGCCACACCTGTAGCACGCCCCTACACTGTGCCTGTGCGGTTCAATTTTCAGGAGCAGGTCCAGGTCCTGCAAGTCGCCAATTATTTGTTTTCTGGCTTCATACCTGTCCATTCCCTCATACTGCCCGGCGTTTTCATTCATTACCGCATTCATGTCCATAACATTTATCTGTTCCAAATTATGCCTCATTCCAACCTCAAAGTCATTTGGGTCGTGTGCCGGGGTTATCTTTACGGCTCCTGTCCCAAAATCCTTTTCAACATACTCATCGGCAATCACAGGAATTTCCCTGTTCATAAGCGGCAGTATAACAGCTTCGCCGATCAAATGCCTGTACCTTTCATCTCCAGGATGGACGGCAACGGCAGTGTCTCCCAGCATTGTTTCAGGCCTTGTTGTGGCTACAACAATGTGCTCGCCGCTGTCCTTTACGGGATACATTATGTGCCAGAAGCTGCCTTCCCTTTCCTCATGCTCTACCTCCGCGTCGGAAATGGATGTGTTGCAGCCGGGACACCAGTTTATTATCCTTTCGCCCCTGTAAATAAGCCCTTTTTCATACAGCTTTAAGAACACTTCCCTAACTGCCTCGGAAAGGCCCTCATCCATTGTAAATCTTTCCCTGTCCCAATCACATGAGCTGCCCAGCTTCTTTAACTGCTCCACAATTTTATTCCCATATTTATCCTTCCACTGCCAGGCCCTGTCAAGGAATTTTTCCCTGCCGACCATTTCCTTGGTAATGCCATCCTCTTTCATAGCTTCAACTATTCTGGCCTCTGTGGCAATACTGGCATGATCTGTCCCCGGCAGCCATAAAGCCGAGTATCCCTGCATTCTCTTCATCCTTGCCAATATGTCCTGGAGAGTATTGTCAAGAGCATGCCCCATATGAAGACATCCCGTAATATTAGGGGGTGGCATGACTATGGTGAAAGGCTCTTTATCCCCGTTTATTTCAGCATGGAAGTATCCTTTTTCCATCCATATATTATACAGTCTGTCCTCAACCTTCCGCGGGTCATACGTTTTTTCAATGATAATATCCATAATCCATCTCCTTTTTTTGCAAGTAACTATTTGAAAAGGCTTTATTTCTTGCATTGGTCTTTGAAATACAAAAAAGGTTTTAGTGGATTTCAAAGCAGATTGCTTTACTTAAATACAAGAAAAATCATGATTATTGCAGGTATTGCCAAAACCATTCCAATCATTTTTACCCTTACAAGAGCTTTTCTATACTTGTATTCCGCAAGTTCCCCCTCATCCATGGAATGCTCAAAACCGCACTCCACTTTTTCATCAAGCTTAAACCTTTTGACTATTAAGCCGGCGGAATATACCAATAAGGCGGCAATAGCAAAAAACAATATACTCAATACCTGTAAAAAAACCATTTATTACACCCTTTCCAATAAAAAAAGCCCTTCATCCACTGCTTTGGACGAAAGGGTTAATGTTCGCGGTACCACCAAAATTCCCCCCGGAAGGGGCTCCTTTTTATTCTGATAACGGAAAATACCCGCCGCATCCTACTTGTAAATTCAAATGCGAAACTTATAAGCTACTTCAGCGGCCTGTTTCCGGAAAGGCTTCCAGCCGTCGGCCAATCCTCTCTATAAGGACAGCACTCCGCTTACTACTCTTAATCATTGCCTTTTTACTTTTTTATTATATTACTTTAAAACAGAAATGTTGTCAAGGATTGATTTAAAAATTCGCCTTATAAAAGGGCTTCCTGCAATTCGGCATATTCTTCTTTGAGTATTTCCAGGAAAACCTCAGCTATAAAGGGATCAAACTGGCTCCTTTTACATCTTTCAATTTCCTCTATGGCTTCATTTAAAGTCATAGCCGGTTTATACGGCCTGTTTGTAGTCATGGCATCAAAGCTGTCCGCAATAGTAAGAATCCTCACCAGCAAAGGTATTTCCTCCCCGCTTAATCCGGAAGGGTAGCCTGAACCGTCATATCTTTCATGATGGTGCTTGATGAGGGGCAGAGCGTCTATAAGGGCATCAACATTCCTGATTATTTCAATGCCTTTTTCAGGATGCTTTTTTAAAATATCCCATTCACTTTCATCCAGCGGCATTTTTTTATTCAAAAGGTCACCCGGTATTTCTATTTTGCCTATATCGTGCAAATAAGCGCCGTACCGGACTGTTTTCAATTCCATTTCGGTCAGGTTCATTTTAGTAGCAATTTTCATACTGTACTTTACAACTCTTTCCGTATGGGCATAGGTATAATTATCCTTGGCGTGTATAATACTTAAAAGCGTTTTTAAGGTATTCACAAGGTCCATATGCTCAGAATCAATATCCTGCCTTAATTCCTCCATAATGGAATGATATATTTCAACCCTGTTTTTTTTCATGTACTTGGCCTTTAAAAGGGCATCATCCACACTGTTTATCATTTCCGTTTCCGTTTTAGCCTTATCGGGAAACGTGGTAACACCTACCGAAACCGTAAGCTTTCCGTTGGGCTGGTTCTCTTCTCCCGGAAACCTGGTATTCTCAACCGCTTTCCTTATCCTCTCTCCTATATTCAATGCTTCATTATTGTCCGTGTTGGGAAGTATTACGGTATATTCCTCTCCTCCATACCTGGCGAGCACATCAATCTCCCGTATATTATCCCTGATCAAATTACCTACTGATTTTATTACCTCATCTCCTGCGACATACCCGTACATCCTGTTGTAATAATTGAAATTATCTATATCGATCAAGATAAGTGAGAATTTTTTGTTGTATTTGCGGGAATGGTCAAACTGGGCCTTGAGGGAATCCTGGAAATACCTGTGATTATATAACCCGGTAAGCTCATCCTTGCTGACAAGGCCGGACACACTGTTCCTGTATTCTTTTTCAATCTTGACATAGTAGCCTAACAGCCAGGCTGTTAAAATGAAAATACCCGACAGTATAATATCAGTCTCAAAATACCTATTGACGCCAACCAGCGGTATAGATACAAGGTCCATGGCAAGTATTATGGCGGAGGACACTACGGATACAAGCATTCCATATCCCATGCCAAGCTGTATGGTTGTTGTAATAATGATAAAAAGGTAAATAAACTTGTAAGGGCTGGCATGGGCCCCGGAAGCTATAACAAGCGCCGAATAAAGGATCAGGAAGAGTACGGTCTCAATATTATTTTTTATTTCATTCTCCACTTCCTTGTTTGACCTTCTTGCTGAAAATACCCACACCTGGTAGCATAAGGCGGCCACAAATATTATTATAACTGTAATAACAAAAATATCGTAATTTTTCCTCGCTAAGTCCTTTAGGCCTATAATGGGATATAGATTACCCATAACATTGAATACTATTATCCCGCATAAAAAAATGGAAAAAAGCTTAATAACACCTGCAATTTCAATCAGCTTCTTTTTCCTGTCTTTTTCAATTCTTTGCATAAATTCTCTCCTGTTTAACCCAATCTCAATATTTGGCACGGGGGAGGATCTGCTCCTCCCCGCACCCCGGTCCCAATCCTCATTTACGAAGCTGCTTTGGCTCTTCCGGCTGGTATAGGCCGATTAAACAAGCCGAAGACGATATAGCCAGTGCACACAGTGTCATCAAAGATGCCGCCGCCATAAAGATTTTCCTTTTCATAATATCTCCTCCCCCTAAAAAAATATTTTTTTTAAAAATGTGTCTATTGTCTTAATGATAGCCTGCCCCGGTTTAGTCAAAGTGAAGGATTGCCACAAAAAGCCTGAAGTTAAAGATATTGATATTGTGTAATAGACTGCTTTGCCGTAACGGAAGTAACAATAGGCGGAAAAAACTGCAAATGCAAAGCAGACAGCAAAAAAGGCAAATGCTCCCTTTCTCAGACTTAAGGCATGCTTTTCGGAAATGGGCTTGTTGGGGGAGTCAACAGGAGCCCTCCTGTAAATAGCTATAAATGAAGCCGTAAATCCTAAAAATATAACGGCAATTAAGTTCCACGGGTTTGCATAATGCTGGAAAAACCTTGTCAACAAGGCCAGTGAAATAACAAATATTCCGCTCATCAGGCTGCAACCGGTAGGAGAAGAAGCATGCGCTCCGCCTGTATATTTTCTCAGCATCATAATTGTTGACAAGATTAAAACCGCCTCAAGCAATAATTTGAATACCAAAGCTGCAACCAGAACTGCAATTACTGACAATGCGGTATGAAGGATGCCAAAAGCACCATATGCAATGACTTCCTCCCTTTCCTCGTCCAGTTTCAACTCTGCGGAAACACGCCTGGCAATGCTCTGTGACAACCTTTCCAACGTGGACATTTTTTATATTCCCTTTCTTAACCGTTTTCTTATGAAATTAAATAAAATGGCTAAAAGCAGCGCTATTATCAATGAAGGTATCATTATCAATATCCCAATGATATTATCGCTGTAAAACTCTCTTGTCTCAATCTTAAACAGACTATCAAATAACATCATGCTTATCCCTTCAGATATAAGCAAAACTACGATAAATAATATGGTAGATGCGACAGCTTTAAAAATATTCATTTTAATATAATAGGTTGCTACCAGTATTATGTATATTGCAAGTAAAATAGTGTGCACACCCATATGAATCGGCAGCAGCCTTACTACAAAAATCAAAAGACCCAGGCTCAGTCCGGTAATCATTATCTTTCTTTTGTCAAGCTTTGTATTTGAAAGTATATAAACGGAAAGCATAACAACAGGTCCTTCTAAAAGAACAATCCTGATAAACCTAAGTATGAATACAAGCAAGTCGGTGCCCCCTTTTATAATATATGTCCTATTGATGCGGGAAAATTTTTGTAGATTAGTGTTGGAAAACAACAAATAAAAGCCATCTCAATTGTTTTCCAGGTAATTCTTTATAATTTTTTCCCTATAATACTGTTAATTTTATTGCATATTGTATATATACTACAACCTTCGCATTAATTCCTGCACAAATTTAAAAAAAAAGTGTTAAAAAAAAGGTTTTCCTCAACCACTTATTCTTGTTACCTCCAGATGATTGGTATATAATCTATATGAAGCATCTTTAATTCTTGTAATATGACTTTGGAAATGCAGCAAAGATTTCGGTGAATTTCGAAAGCCATATTGCTATAGGATTATGGCGTTACATCTGATTATAGAAAAGCAGGAGGTTTATGGTGATAACTTTAGAAAACGGCGGCGTTACGTCTCCAAAAGGATTTAAAGCATCCGGTATACATTGCGGCCTAAAGGAAAAAGGCGTTAAGGACCTTGCGCTTTTATTTTCCGAAGCCGGCTGCACTGCCAAAGGCGTCTTTACAAAAAATGTGGTCAAGGGACATTCCCTGGACTTTACAAAAAACAACATTAACAGCGGAAAAACAAGGGCCGTATTTATTAACAGCGGTAACGCAAATGCTTGCACCGGGGCACGCGGAAGCAGTGATGCCTTAGAAATAGCACGTTATACCGCCGGTAAGCTTAAAATAGGCAAAGGGGATGTTCTATTGGGCTCAACGGGAGTTATCGGGAAACCCCTTGACATGGATGCAATAAAAAAAGGCATTGATAAAGCTGTCGGCCAGCTCTCCTCAAATGGAGGCAAGGACGCGGCAGAGGCCATTATGACCACCGACCTGGTGTCAAAGGAATCGGCGGTAAAATTTGAATCCGGCAAAAAGACGGTTACAATTGGGGGCATGGCAAAGGGCTCAGGCATGATACATCCCAATATGGCTACAATGATAGGAATAATTACCACGGATGCCAATATTGACGGCAAGCTCCTGGAAAAAGCTTTTAAAACTGCTGTGAATAAAACATTTAACCGGATTTCGGTAGACGGGGAAACAAGTGTTTGTGATATGGTCATTGTGCTGGCTAACGGAATGGCGGAAAACGAACCCATTAATGCCATGGATAAGGAATATACAGATTTTCAAAACGCCCTTGAATTTGTGTGCCGGACCCTTTCCGTCATGGTAGCAGGGGATGGGGAAGGTGCTACAAAACTAGTCCGGGTGGATGTGGAAAATGCAAAAACCCCGGAAGATGCTTACTTAACAGCTTCATCCGTTTGCACATCTCCCCTTGTAAAAACAACCCTGTTCGGGGAAGATGCCAACTGGGGAAGGATTATCACCGCCGCAGGATATTCAGGCGCATCATTTAACCCTGATAAAGTGGATATATATATCGGAAGCCTGATGGTATGCAAGGATGGAGCCGCCCTTGATTTTGACGAAGCCATTGCTAAAAAAATACTGGAGCACAAAGCAATTACAATCAAAATCAATCTTAACGGGGGCACCTTCTGCGATAGGATGTGGACATGTGATTTTTCATATGATTATGTAAAAATAAATGGAAGCTATAGAAGCTGAAAAGTATGGCAGCCGGGTATAAAGCCAAAAGCTGCGGGTTATTCTCAAAATACTTTATAGTAGGGGGTAATATAATGGACGACGGCAGTCAGATTATAGTTTTTTCATTGGGGGACGATGAATACGGTATCAATATTTCCCAGGTGGATATAATTGAAAGGCCCTTGCAAATTTTTGAAGTTCCTGAAACACCCGGCCATGTTGAAGGGCTGATAAATTTGAGGGGAAAAGTTCATACAATATTCAACTTAAGGAAAAGGTTCGGTATGCCGGACATTGAAAACGACGAAGAAACTAAAATTATCATTGTCAAGGCAGATTCATGTCCGGTAGGAATAAAGGTGGATTCCGTCAGGGAAATTGTTAAACTGCCGGCATCAGGCATTGAAGATACTCCAAAAAAGCTTACGGCACTTCAAAAAAAGTATGTAAACAAAGTTGCGGTGCTGAAAGGCAGGATGGTTATGTTAATTGATTTGGAAGCGGTTATTGGCGGGAAAGTGTAACAGTTTGCGGGATGAAATGAGTTTATGTTATTTAATGTGGATAAACCTTATATCTTTCCATGAATAGTTTGTAACCGGGTAATCTGTCCTATCATAAGAATGTGCCGCAATTAGTATATTGTCCAGCTTTGGAGGATGCCCGCACTTTACCACAACCGGTGAATGGTGGAATCTACCCTCGGAAAAGGACAGTTGGATTATATCTCCGGGTTTTATGCCGTCCACTCCCGTTTCAATCCCTGCAGGTCCTTCTCTTTTATTGTTGACAAGAAATTTGTGGAGGAACTCAACCCCGGTCCAGGACGGTGTCCTGTCATTGGCGTCAATATAATACCATCCGAATTCAGCCTCATAATTCATAACCGGGTATCCTGCAAAAAGAACCTGGGATGCAAAGTTGGTACAATCTCCGCCAATATGTTCAAAATCATAATAACAGGGATTTCTGTCCATGGCCCACCTTTGGGCATATTTAACAGCTTTTTCCCTGTCATAATTAACTGTTTTCAATATTTCCAGCTGCTTTTTTGATTATTCTTATATATTATACTCCCTTCCATGCCATTATGTTCTTTATTAAAGGCCGGGCTTTTATTACAAAAATAACAAAGGTCTTTACCTTGAGCATTTTGCTTGCATCAAAAGGTAAAGACCTTGCCCTAATAATATAATTTTACTCTGTTAAGGAATAACTGGTTTTTGAGGTTACCTTCATCGGCATTTCCATCTTTCCCTGTTCCGGGACCTCAAATGACATTTTACCTTCCATAAGCTGTTCTATTTCACCTTCCGACAAAAAGCCATTGTTTTTGTTAATTTTAATTGCTCCGCTCATTGTACCCTTCAAGTCGGTATCCATTTCTATCCCCAACATATTAACCCCCTCGGAATCCTGGGTTTCAAATTCCCCGCTTATTGAAATATGGGCAATATCTCCTTCCAGTTTGTCAAGGGTGTACCTGGTAGTAATGTTCATTTCAACTATGGCTTTTATATCATAACTGTTCTCCCATGAATCACCGACCTTTTTTTCCTCTTTCGGGAATATCTCGGTGGTAGGTTTGAGCATAGAAGTTATTGCTTCGTCGCCGAATGACTGCTGCAGTGTTCCTTTAAGCTGCTCTTTCAAAGCATCCAGCTCCTCATCATTTCCATCGCCTTCAATAGAATCTATTATGGAATTTAAAAGCTCGTCAATTCCACCCACTTCTTTAATTACTCCATATTTATCCATCACAACAGTAAAGCCTTTGCCTATCATACCGTCATATACACCGGATAAAGGGTCTCCTTCAACCGGATTTTCCGAATCATATGACTGCTTCACACCTGCGGCATCCACATCGACCTTAAGTGTCTGATATTTGTAGTCCATTGTAATATCACCATTGGAATCAACACTATTTACATCCACCGAATAATCGGACACCATAGTCTGAACTGTTTTCATGGCCTGTCCTTCTGCCTCTATTTCAGTTTCGGTTTCGCTAACTACGTGATACTTGTAACTATCCCCTTCTTTTACATTGATATAAAGGGCCAATTTGTTGTTGCATCCTGCCGCGGCAAGGATAAATACTGCTATTATCAATAATAATGTACTTCGTTTTAATAAGGTCATGATTATAAATCCTCCATAAAAATATGATTTGTACAATTCTTATTATTATACTTCATATTTACTGTAAGTCAAATTACTATTTTGTTACTATTTTGTTAAACTTATATGGCTTTTGTGTACCTGTCCGCAAAAGAACTGGCGCAATAGCTGTCCGGTTTGATTCTAGGTACAAATTCAAGACCTCTAACCATTCCGACCATCTCATTTATCAATTTTTTGGTTTTGCCTTTAGTGCCGACATCAATATGAAATTCAAATGTTACTCCCTTTTTTTCATTCCCGCCGCCGACTATGGACCGTAATCTTTTCATCATTTCATTATCGAAAAGATATGCTATTTGCAAGCTTGCACAAGTTTCAAGATATATTTTTTCCCGAAGGTTAACTATGGGACGGTTGATGACACTTTTATGAAGAAAGCCTATAGCTCCCTTTCCAATCCTGTGAACATGAATGCAGGATACAAAAACAGTTTTGCTTTTAACCTGGGAATCCGTACCGACAGATATTTTATATGAGCTGTTCCTGTCTGCCTTAATAAAGCCCAGTATCTCCTTATACACCTTTTCAAATGTATGGTAATCCTTGCTCAGGCTTTTAAATACAGTGTCTTTGTCAAATACAGGCAATTCATTCTTGTACATGCCTACCCTCCTAGTTTGAAAAATTATATGTAAAACCTTTCAATTTTTACAATATGGCTTTTGAAATACACAAGGAGCCATATTGCATGGAATTACGATATTAAATATATTAGCCTACCCTAAAACAAAAGCCCTGTGATATGATCACAGAGCCTTAAAGACAAACTTATTAACAGCGTGGAAAGAATATGCATAAATGTGTCGATAATGGCTTAAATGATAAAGGTAATGCTTTCTTCCCAAATTGTCCCATCCCTTCAAAACTATAATAATCCACATGCTCTTTTATTACTTTGACAGCCTCCTGAGCTAGTAACTCCGGCAGTTCCAAAGTCATTTTACCGATTGTCCCATGTTTTTGCTCTTTTTATATTAACATATGAATATTATAAAATCAAGGTTCATAATATGGAATATTTTGCTTATGTTATTATTTTACTTCATATAGCTTTCAATTTTTTCCTTATCAAAGCCAACAATTATATTCCCGTCAATCTCCACAACCGGAACTCCTCTTTGGCCCGATTTGTCAATCATTTCCTGCGCAGCCTGTTTGTCACCTGTCACGTCCACATTTTCATACCCGATATTTTTTGAATCAAAATACTTCTTTGCCATAGTACAATACGGACAAGTTGGCGTAGTATAAATTTTAATCGACATATTATCTTCCTCCTGTTTAAATTAATACCTGCAAAATCCAATAGAACACCTTTTTTTCAAAGTGCCCTGACATAATCAATAATACCCTTCCCTGCAACGGCTCCTTCACCTACGGCAGTTGACACCTGCTTGAATCCGCCCGTACAATCTCCTGCGGCAAACAGGCCCGGCAGGTTTGTATGCTGATTGTCGTTAACCACTATGGAATCACCTTTGGTAAGTATTCCAAGCTTTCTGGCAAAGTCCGTACTTGAAGCACTTTCATATGCAATAAACAAACCGTCAATGTCCTCACTGCTGCCGTCCTCAAAGTATATCCTTTTAATAAACTCTTCTCCGTCTACTTTCACTATCTTTTTAGTGTTTGTTTTAAACCGGGATATTCTTTTTAAATAGCCCTCTGAAGCATTAATATCAAATCCGTTGCTATAAATAGTTATATTCTTTGTATATGCCTCAAGCTCTAAAGCTTCATGCACCGCATAATCCCCGTAGCCGATAACTCCAACTTTAAGGTTCCTGTAAAAAAAACCGTCACAAGTTGAGCAGTATGAAACTCCTTTTCCCTCAAAATCCTTAAGTTTGGTAATGTTTAGCTTTTTTAAAACCTTTCCCGTTGAAAGAAGAACGGATTTTGCCATATACTCACCATTAGTACACTCAACTACGTAATGCTCATCTTTTTTCAACGATATAACTTCATCATCAACAATACTTGCACCAAGCCTTTCAGCCTGTCTTTCACCTGCTTTCAAAAGCTCCCTGCCGCTTACGGAATTTTCAAATCCGTAATAATTATCAATTTTATCAGCTTTTATAAGCACGCTGTCACCTTTGGCAATAATAAGCGTATCAAGTCCTGCTCTTACAGTATATAACGCTGCCGATATTCCAGCAGGTCCTTTACCTATGATAATAATATCGTGCATTTTTTAATATACCCCATTTCATCCTCTTTTAACAATTAATAATTCCAAATAAATTATATTCCAAAGCATCCCGTTTCGTCAACAGAAATGCTTTTGGCGGAACTATCCATTCAAAAACCTTTCGGCCAAAACCCCTGCCGTGATTCCGTCTCCCACGGCAGTACCGATCTGCCTTACAAGCTTTTTCCTGATATCGCCTGCCGCATAAATACCCCCGACGCTGGTCTGCATATTATCGTCTGTTATTATATAGCCTCTCCCATCCATCTTTAATATACCGTTAAAAAGCCCGCTCCTTGGCTTAAGGCCTATGTATACAAATACACCGTCAGTGTTGATGTCCCTTTTTTCCCCTGTTTTTATATTTTCGGTAAGGACATTTTCAACAAATTTATCTCCACTTACCTTTCTGATTTCAGTATTCCATAAAACATCTATTTTCGGATGCTTCAATGCTTCATCTGCATAGGCTTTTGCAGCCTGAAAATAATCCAGTTGGTGGATTATTGTTACACGGTTTACATACCTCGTAAGGAATACGGCTTCTTCAACGGCCGAATTGCCTCCGCCCACCACCAGTACATCCTTATCCTGGTACATTGCCCCGTCACATGTAGCACAATAATGTACACCCCTGCCCCTGAACTCGGCTTCGCCTTGTGCAGGAAGCTTGCGGGGAGTGGCTCCCGTCGCAATTATCACAGACCTGGCCTGGTAATCCGTATCATCACTTTCGATATAAAAATATTTGCCCTTAACCGAAAATTGACTGATTTCCTTCAATTCGTCAATTGTAGTACCAAAATCCAACGCCTGTTTTTTCATATTTTCCATAAGGTCCAGCCCTCTTACTACCCCATTGGTTCCAGGGTAATTGGCTACATGGTATGTAGTGGCAACCTGCCCGCCTGAAAGCCCTTCGTCTACCACAACAGTAAAAAGCTTGGCCCTGGCCGTATAAATTGCGGCCGACAAACCGGCAGGTCCTGATCCCAGTACTGCTACATCGGCAGAAACTTTTGATTTTTCCTTACATTTGCATTTGCCTTCAATAAAGTTTTCAACAGATTCTCTGAATTCAGATTTGGTTATATAACCTGTAAGCCTGGAACAGACTTCTTCACCGTCTTTTAGAAACATTACGGTCGGAGTGCTTCTTACATTGTATTTACCTCCCAGGTCCCTGTCTTGCTGCAGGCACACCTTTACAAATTTTATTTTTTCACCGTAAATTTGGGACAGTCTTTCAAATAATGGTGAAAAAGCGGAACAGGGCAAACAGTCATCCGAATAAAAATATACGGCTACCGGCTTATTGTCCTTTAGAACTTCCTTTTCAAAATCCCCTTCTCTAACATCAAATACATTGTTATTACCCACTCTCATCCTCCTTATCAAGCTCAATCCATTTTTAATTTTGCCGCAAGCAGGGCTACTTACAATATACCCAAAAAATACAATCCAAAAACATCCATTACGGCTTCCCTGTTATTATCTCCCTCAATATAAAATATATAGACTTCCCCTTATACTTAGCACCGCATTCTATACATCTTTATACCCCTTGCTGGTATTTTTAGAATCATGGCACATGCTTTCAGGATTTTTAGTAACAATATTACAGCCAAATTAATATTATGTTAATGAAGCTATAAATTTATGAAAAGGAGGATAGAAATTGGGTACTTTATCCTGTAATAGCGAATTATTGTTCTTTATATTAATCTATCTTCTGCTATTTTATGACAACAGGCCGCTGTTAATACTGCGAGGATATTATGATGAAGCTTTATGCTGTGAAAAGAACAGTTCCGCTTTGTTCTTCATACTTATTTTCCTATTATTGTTTTACTGAAACCGGGGCAAGAATAGCGATTAAAACAGTTAAAGGTATTTATACAATTACATACTATTTTTTTCGCTGCATTACAAAAAAACTGTAACAGATACATCTTCTGTTTCATACTATATTAAGTATGAATGGTTTCCATGCGTTTAAATACGGAACCAGTGAAAAATAACCGGGGGGTATTTTCATGGAGTTTTTTAACAACCTTGCAAGGGGGGTTGAAGGACTGTTTAGGGATGGCAATGATGAATTGATTTTTTTTATTATTACTTTTTTTATATTGTTTTCAGGAGAAAAAACAAGGTTCAATGTGCTGGAAAATAACTATATATTGATTATCCTGATAGTATTCCTTTTCATATTCCTGTTGTGTGACAATGTAAGAAAAGAAGATGAACAGTTGGAAGAATATGATACTGACCAGGCAGCATCCAAATAGTAAAGAACAATAAAGGAGATGTTTATAATGAGTAATAACTTTAACAAGATGTTTAATGATTTGGTAGGGAAAATGGACGAAAAAATGCTGAAAGCAAAAATAAACAGTGCTCTGGAAAAAATAAAGAATGGTGATACGGAAGAGCTTGCAAAAAAAATCAATAAAATCAACAAGGATGATTTCATGCAGAAATTGAATGAATTTGACCCGTCCAGGCTCAATGATCTCAAAATCGATAAGGATGATTTGAAAAAGAAAGTCCGCGGAGAGGACTTTGAAAAAATGAAAAACCTTATTGGGGAACATGGGGAAGAGATCATAGGAAAAATCAGGGACATTATTAAGTAATATTTGAATATACATTACTAAACGATTTTTTTAAGGGAGGATCTTTTATGAGTGAAGACCTCAACGACAAAGTAAAACAAATAGCGGAAATGTTAAATAAAGAAGGTATGCAGGAAAATCTCAAAAACATAATAAATGCCTTTACCTCATCATCGGGCAAGGAAAATCCCAACGGGGAAAAAAGGGCACAATCAGAGAATAATTCCGGTATGCCCGGAAGCGACATGATAGAAAACATGGAAATGATGCAAAGAATAAAGGGGGTGATGGATAGGCTGGGTTCCAGGAGTGATCCCCGGGTAAATTTACTGCAGTCTGTTAGGCCATTTTTAAATGAAAAACGGCAAAAAAAATTAAAGAACTGTATCATGCTGCTGCAGTTTTCGGCTGTTGCAAAACTTCTTGATGAAAAAGAAAAAGAATAAAAGGGGATGCGGTAATGCAACATGCAAGATATTCCAATATGAAAAAGATTCCACAAAAAGAAGAAAAAATCCCGCTGCCCAATAAGGATGAAGAAAAAGCAACACCACAGAAAGAGCGAAATAATCTACCCTTTTTGGATATTTTCAATAATATCGGGATAGAAGAAATACTTATAGTTGGCCTGATTTTCATTCTCATTACGGAAGGTATTGAAGACCAGCTGCTTATAATACTGCTTTTGTACATATTATTTTTCTAAATACTCCATGCTTTCATAAAATTTAAGGTATGGAGTACTTGTTTATTTTTCAAAGTTTTGCATATTTTCTTATAGAATAATTAAAACTAAAATGATGCTATATAAATGTATAGCATTTTTTTATTGGAATTTATGCAAGAATTAAAAAAGTAGCCCCGGAAGGAGAATGGATTTTGAAAAAAGCGTCCAGAAACATGACTGCCGTCATATTGCTAACAATAGTTTTAATCTCTGTTTTAGGCATGAATAACAGGCTGCATTATTTGTATAACAGGAATATTGCCACACTTTCCCATTACGGTTCAAGGGGCAGTGAAGTACGTAATATTCAAGTCAGGCTTAAAAACTGGGGGTATTATGAAGGTTGGGTTGATGGTATTTACGGTTATAAGACATATAAAGCAGTAAGATTATTCCAGGCTAGAAATGGCTTGAAGGTAGACGGAATAGCCGGTCCGCAAACACTGGCGGCAATAGGGCTTCCTACCGGCCGGGCCACAAGTACCACTGCCAGCAAGGATTTAAATTTGATGGCCCACATAATACATGGTGAAGCCCGGGGAGAACCATATACAGGACAGGTTGCAATAGGTGCGGTTGTGCTTAACAGGGTAAGGGACAGCCGTTTTCCAAGTACAATAGCAGGAGTCATATACCAACCCGGAGCTTTTACTGCCGTCTCAGACGGCCAAATCAACTTAGCTCCCAATAATACCGCATACAAAGCGGCAAGAGACGCCCTTAACGGTTGGGACCCGACCTATGGATGCATTTATTACTGGAATCCTGCTACTGCAACCAGCAGATGGATATGGTCAAGAAAAATAATTATAAAAATAGGCAAACATAACTTTGCCAGATAGAAAAAGGCTTACCTTTTGTACTCTGCAAAAAAATGGGTTATATAATAACTGAAGAACATTGTATTAAAAGCCCATCTGCTAAAGAGAAGATATATTGAATCATCAAAATAGGTAAATGTAATATATACGGCTGCATAAACCAGATCAAATAATACCATTGCAAATACAAGCTTCCAAAACTTTTTATCTGCCGTTTTCTTACCTTCTGAAAATGCATTTTTTCTGTTATTTATGGCTGCTGCGTACCAGAATATAATATATATCCTGTAATACATGCTGCCAAGAAACAGTAAAGCAGCAGTTAAAAAACCTATGAATGTTGAAATTACTACTACTCCCTGGTCGCTTAGCCTGACTGCTCTCAAGATAACAATTAAAGGCACCATTGCTATCGCCAGGAAAAGTATAAAAAGACAGCTTATTAAAATTACCCTGGCCGTAAGAAACCACATTTTCTTAAAATGCTTAATTATTCCTTTTACAAACTCCTTTTTAATGGTAACTTTTCCGAATAATCCGTTATTAACCTTAAAAAGATAGCCTGAAAGCAGTACGCCAAAAAATATGCCACCAAATATGGAAACCGCAAGAATAGATAATGCAACGTATGGAATAACAGTTCTGCTTGTCACGAATTGAAGAACTGAAATAAGGCTTTTTAAAATATCGGAATCACCTAATTTAACAAGCCCTGAAACAATAGCTCCTATACTGCTCAGCCTGAATATAACTTCCATAACAATGAAAAAAATTCCTATATACAGTATATTTAAAGGTTTTCTTAATAATATTTTTAAAGTAATCATATACCACCATAACTTATATTTTATTTCATGTTTTCATACTGAGACATATCCTTTTCCTCTTTAAATCAACATCAATAACTCTTACATTAATAATATCACCTACTGACACTATATCCATAGGGTTTTTTACAAAGCTGTCGCTCATCTCGGATATATGGACAAGTCCGTCATGGTGCACACCTACATCGACAAATGCTCCAAAATCCGCTACATTCCTGACAGTTCCTTTTAGTACCATATCCCGTTTTAAATCCTTGATGTCCATAATGTCCTTAAGAAGCATGGGCTTGGGTAATTCGTCCCTTGGGTCCCTGCCCGGCTTTTTAAGCTCACTTAAAATATCCTTTAATGTAGGAATACCAAGGTTTAGCTGCCCGGCTATTTTATTCAATTCCCTATCATCAGTTATTTCCTTGACATGAAAAATACCATTTTTAACTTTATCCGATCCATTTCCCCAAATATCCGTAAGTTTTATAACCGCTCCATACGACTCAGGGTGAACGGAGGTATTATCAAGTGCATTATTCCCGTCTGTTATCCTTAAGAAACCCGCACATTGCTCAAATGCTTTAGGCCCTAACTTTTTAACCTTTAAGAGCTGTTTTCTGTCTTTAAACTTACCGTTTGCCTCTCTAAACTCAACAATATTTTTTGCAACGGCCTGGCTTATACCGGATATATATTGCAAAAGTGATGGCGACGCGGTGTTTAGGTCAACTCCCACACTGTTGACACAATCTTCCACAATACCTTGAAGTGCTTCCCCCAAGGGTTTTTGATTCATATCATGCTGATATTGGCCTACACCTATTGCCTTCGGATCAATTTTCACAAGCTCAGCCAGAGGGTCCTGGAGCCTTCTTGCAATAGAAACAGCACTTCTTAATGCTACATCGTATTCCGGAAATTCTTCGGCAGCCAGCTTTGACGCGGAATATACCGACGCACCGGACTCACTTACAACCATATAAAGAACTTCCCTGTCTGTTTCCTTAATCAGCTCGGCAATAAAAATTTCTGCTTCACGGGAAGCCGTACCATTTCCAATTGATACAATATCTATTTTATATTTATTTATCAAATCCTTAACTGCTTTTTTAGCCTGCTCAACTTTGCTTTGGGGAGGAGTCGGATAAATAACCCCGGTATCCAGAACCTTTCCGGTCTCATCAACAACTGCCAGCTTGCAGCCCGTTCGGTAAGCAGGATCAAACCCCAGTACGACTTTTCCTCTTACCGGAGGCTGGAGAAGCAAACTCCTTAAATTTTCAGCAAAAACTTTTATTGCCTGCCCGGTTGCCTTCTCCTTTATTTCATTTCTTACCTCATTATCGACGGACGGAAGTATAAGCCTTTCATATGCATCTTCAACAGATTTTTCCACATACGCGGCGGATGGCGAACCCTCTCTTTTAATAACTTTCAATTTAAGCCTTCTTTTTATTTTTTCATGCTGGACGTCCAGAATCACATCCAGAAATTCTTCCCTTTCCCCCCTTAAAACAGCCAGTATCCTGTGGGAAGCAATTTTTTTCACAGGCTCTTTGAAGTCGTAATACATACTATAGACGGAGTCCTCATCCTTCCTGGCCTTGGTTACTATAATACCATCCCTGTAAATAATATTCCTCATTAACTTTCTGTAAGAAGCGTTATCCGATACCCATTCAGCCATTATATCCATAGCCCCCGAAAGTACATCTTCCTCAGTATTAACGCCTTTTTCCATATTAATAAGCGACGCAGCCGTTTTATCTATATCATTTCCGGAAGCGTTCTGCCCAAATAACAGCTCTGCCATGGGTTCTAAGCCTTTTTCCCTGGCAATTGAAGCCCTTGTCCTTCTTTTAGGCTTATAGGGCCTGTATATGTCTTCAACTTCCTGCAATGTAACCGCTTTTTCCAGAGCAGCAACGACTTCATCACTTAACATGCCCTGTTCATCAATAAGCCGCCTGACATCATTCTTTCTTTCTTCAAGATTTCTAAGATAAACAAGCCTCTCATAAAGCTCCCTTAACAATTGGTCGTTAAGCTCTCCTGTCATTTCCTTCCTGTATCTGGCAATAAACGGTATTGTATTTCCTTCATCAATAAGCCCTATAGTATTTTCAACCTGTATTTTTCTTATTTGAAACTCCTCTGTGAGCTGCTCTATAATTCCTGACATATTTAACCTCCGGCATTTAACACTTTTATCCTGTGAAAAAAATCGTCTACCATAGCCCGTTCAACCAGTCCTATACCCTCAAATTGTGTATTGGCCAGCGCACAAGCCATAGATAGCCTGAAACAGTTTTCCAGGTCATATCCTCTTTTAATTCCCACTGCATAGCCCGCCACCGAACAATCGCCTGAGCCTATGGTATTTACCACTTCGATATCGGGTACTATAGCCTTTAGACAAGCTTCTTTGCTTATTAGAAACGCGCCTTCCTGTCCTAGTGATGCTATGACAATCTCAACACCTTCATTCAATATTTTCCTGCCTGCACAAATGATGTCCCCATCCGTATTTAAATCACCCGAAGCAAAACCTTTGAGTTCACGCATATTGGGCTTTACCATGTAAGGCCCCACACGGATTGCCCTGTCCAGCGATTGTCCGCTTGAATCCAGTAAAACCTTTATACCCTTTTTCCGGACCCTGATTATTATTTCCCTGTAAAAATCCGCCGGCAATCCCCGGGCAAGTCCTCCTGAACAGACAAGTATTCCGGTGCTTTCAAGACATCCTTCAAATACATCCATAAAAACATCAATATCTCCGGGTTTTATCTCAGGGCCGGGTTCAAGTATTTCAGTTTCAGTCCTGCCCTCCCGGTCAATAATATTTATATTGGTTCTCGTTTCACCTTCAGCTTCAACAAACAGGGCCTCAATACCCTCACCCATAACCTGTTTTTCCAGCCATTGTCCCGCATATCCTGCTTTGAAGCCAATACATTTCACCTGTTCACCCATAAGCGAAGCAGCCCTGGCAACATTCACACCTTTACCTCCTGCGGAAACAAAAGTACCCGATACCCTGTACATTTTGCCTGTTTCAAAATTATTGACACAATATATCCTGTCCACACACGGACTTACACACATAGCTGTAATCATCCTACTACTCCCTGTTTTTCTTTCTCCATATATTATACTTATAATTTAAAATATAATCAATTTTTAATCTGTTTGAGCTTCCCCATTTTTAACATTTGAGAAGATTTATGCGTATTATGAAACCTTTTGGACACCAAAAAAGCTTTCAATTATGAAAGCTTTTTTTTAAATACCGGTTAATTTTGTCTAATAGGTTTTGGCAAGATAAACCATAGCCCCGGCTTCTTTTCCACAGCACAGGCACTTGTCCGAAAGCTTTTCCTGTTCAAATGGCACACATCTTATGGTAGCTCCCGTCTGCTCCCTTATTTTCTCTTCACATTCCATATCCTTACACCACATTGCTTTAAAGAAGCCCGGACGGGCCTCTATTTTTTCAGCAAGCTCTTCAAAGCCGGCAACTGAAAACGTATTTTCGTTCCTGTGGTTCAAAGCCTTTTCATAAAGGGACTTTTGTATGTCCCTTAAAACTTTTTGAACCCTATCCGAAATTCCGGCAGCCGGCACAATTATTTTTTGTCCATTGTCCCGCCTGACAAGAATAACCTGCCCTTTTTCCATATCCTTAGGCCCGAGCTCTATTCTTAAAGGTACTCCCATCATTTCATACTCGTTGAATTTCCAGCCGGGCTTTTTGTCGGTATCATCCAGTAAAACCTCCATGCTGCCGCCAAGCATCTCTTTTACTTCCTTTGCCTTTTCCAAAACACCCTCCTTATGCATTGCTACGGGAACAATAACAGCTTTAACCGGTGCTATTTCAGGCGGCAGCACAAGTCCCCTGTTGTCTCCGTGAACCATAATAATTGCACCTACCAGCCTGGTGCTCACTCCCCATGAGGTCTGCCACGCATAAACCTGCTCATTGTTTTCATCAAGATACTGTATGTCAAAAGCCCTGGCAAACCCGTCCCCAAAATGATGGGTGGTACCTGACTGCAAAGCTTTGCCATCATGCATCAGGCTTTCAATAGTATATGTCTCCCTGGCACCTGCAAATTTTTCCTTTTCAGTTTTTTGCCCTTTTATCATGGGAATGGCAAGTACTTCACTGCTAAAGTCGGCATATATATTAAGCATGTCTATTGTAGTCCTTTTGGCATCTTCTTCAGTTGCATGTACCGTATGCCCTTCCTGCCAAAGGAATTCCAGGCTTCGCAAAAAAGGCCTGGTAGTCTTTTCCCATCTCACTACGGAACACCATTGATTATACAATTTGGGCAAATCCCTGTATGATTTAACTTCTCTGGCATAAAGCTCACAGAACAGGGTTTCCGACGTAGGCCTGATGCAAAGCTTTTCAGCCAGCTTTTCCTGTCCTCCATGGGTTACCCAGGCAACCTCAGGCGCAAATCCTTCCACGTGGTCTTTCTCCTTCTGCAAAAGAGATTCCGGAATAAACATTGGCATGTATACATTTTGAATACCCTTTTTTTTGAATCTTTTATCCAGCTTTCTCTGCAGGTTCTCCCATATTGCATAACCATAGGGTTTTAAAATCATGCATCCCCTGACACTTGAATAGTCAATAAGACCTGCCTTTTTGACAACATCCGTATACCACCTGCCAAAATCTTCCTCCATGGATGTAATTTCTTCTACAAATTTTTTCTTTGCCATATATTATCCCTCCGACTCATTTAACCAGCCAAACCGCTTTCCAATTTTTCCCCACATTAAAACCCCGACCTCCTATAGGAGTTTGTCTATAGCTCCTAAAAGGGACCGAGGCTTTATCGGCGTTACCACCCAATTTGATCATAAAATTAAATTTTAAGATCCTCTCATATATCCTTTAACGGAGATTATCCGCTGTTTTTTTAATACAGGGCTCCAAGGTGGGATTCAAACAGTCATGTATGGAAATACTCACAGCCTCAGGCATTGCCTCTCTTAAAACAATCAATGTCCTACTTTTCCTCTTCACAGCTTTTTTTTGTTATTATATATATGATAACATACGTTGTCAAGAATTATCCCTTGAAATGGGAGCAAATTGAGGAACTCAAAAGGAAAAATTTTGAGTTTCCCCATTTTTAACATGAGAAGATTTATGTGTATAATGAAACAGTTATCATTGGGAATGAGTTTAGAAAATGTTAGTGTATAGGTTCTTG
>JANQLN010000089.1 GCA_028280575.1 Clostridia bacterium | reverse complement strand
GCAAGCGAGTAAGTGCCGGATTCCTCAATCCTCCGCCTCGTCTTGCAAAAATCATCCTCGCCGCAAATCCAATATTTTAAATGACGCAAGGTACTAGTTTTTTGCATATAACTATATTGTCAAGCATTTCCAAGCACCTCTTCAACAGATCTTGCTATCTGCTTTATATCTTCTTCTATTATAGGTTTTAGTTCATAAAATCTTTTTATGTAAAAAAGCCTGTATCTCTCAAAAAGGTTTTCTTCCTTTTCATAAAATATCCTGCCATTTAAGGCTATTTCATACCTTAGTACAGGTTCTGCAGTTTTCAGGTCAATAAGGTCTATTTCGCAAACTTTTTCGTGTAAAATTTTTTGCTGTTATCATTTTAATTGTACCATTTTTGCTGCGCTTCAAAAAGCCTTGCATATTCTCCGTTATTTTTAATTAACTTGTCATGGCTTCCCGTCTCAACTATTTTACCGTCTTTCATAACAATGATTTTATCAACTTTTGCACAAAGCCCCACCCTGTGTGAAATTATAATCGAAGTTTTATCACCTGAAACTTCTAAAAATTTTGATAATATTTCCATTTCAATAATCGGGTCAAGCGCACTTGTCGGCTCGTCCAATATAATAATCTCACTATCCTTAAACATAGCCCTTGCAATGGCAAGCCTCTGCCATTGCCCGCCCGATAATTCTCTGCCGCCGAATTCCCTTCCGAGCATGTCGTCAATATTACTAACATCATCTACGCCCTCGCTTTTTAAAGTGCTTTTAATCCTTTCATCATCGGTAATATTATCTATATCCGATATTGCAATGTTCTCTCTGAATGTTAGCTTGTATTTGATGAAATCCTGTGCGATAATGGAAACTTTTTTAAACAAACTTTGCTTGTTTATTCTTAAAACATTTGTATCATCATAAAAAATATCTCCCTTTTCTATGTCATATATACCAAGCAGTACCTTTGAAAGCGTTGTTTTGCCGCTGCCGTTTTCGCCGATAAGGGCAATTCTTTCATGTTTATTAATCGTAAGCGAAATATTATCAAGTGCTAAACTATCGCTGTTCGGATACGAAAACCTAACATTTTCCATTATAATTTTATTTTTTACTCCCCCAAAATTTTCACCGCTCGTGTTTTCATCGTCTAACTGCATAAACATATAATAATCATTTGCGAAATTTGTAAATTCAGGCAATCTTCCAAGCTCATTCAGGAAAACCCTTATATTTTCTTGTACCGATAGAAATGCTCCGATACATGCCCCAAAAACGCCTACCGAAATATCACCCTGAATGACTAAAGCAAAGGCAAAAATAATACTGGCACCGTATCCTGCTATTTTGATGATATCACATAGCATAAGTGACATTATATCTTTCCTATTATGGGTCCACAATTCTTCGTTTACATTGTCGCGATTATCTTTCCATTTCTGTGTTATGTAGTCACCAAAGCCCATGACACGCATTTCTTTTACCGTTTCTTTTTGTGAAAACAATGAAAACAGATAATCCCTAATGCGAATTCTTTTGGCTTGTCTATGCTTTAATTTCCAAAACTCCTTCCCTCGGATAATTCTTGCTATAAAATATGGCAAGACGCTAAAGACAGAGATAGGTAAAAACCAAACACTGTAACTTGCTAAAACAGTTATAACAGAAACTGCTCCTATGGCACTTGTGGTAAAAACGGCTACCATCATATATATCCGGCTAAGAACTTCACGATTGACACATTCCTGTGCACGGTTTCTCATGTTTAATATTTCTGCATTTTCAAAATCAATCAAAGACAATTTTACAAGCTTTTCGGATATTTGCAGTCTAAAAAAACTGGAGCATTTTTCATATACCCCTGCATTGATCGGTATTGAAAAAAATATTTGGAAAAGGTATTTAATAACGTATATTAAAACAAAAAATGCTCCGAACTTTATTACTGTATTAAGCTCATCGCTATAGTTTAAAAATGCATAAACACCATCAAATAATTTTGCGGATATAAGAGCAATAATAGCGGGAAACAGGCCATCTAAAACATAGTAAAATGGTGATGCAATTCCCGAGAAGGGAACTATTTTTAGTACGCTTTTATAAGTTTTACCGACTATTTGAAACATATTGAATTTTCTATCCATTCATCTCACCTGCTTTATACCAATCGCTTTGTGCCTCATACATTTTACAATACAATCTTTTTTCGTGCATAAGACTGTTGTGATTTCCTGTTTCTATAACCCTACCCTCATCAAGCACAATAATACGCTCTGACATTTTTGCACTTGCCAGTCTATGGGATATGATAAGGCAGCCTTTATTTTCAAGCATATTTAAAAAACTTTCATACATATTACTCTCTGCAACAGGGTCAAGTGAGGCTGTCGGTTCGTCTAAAATGACAAAATCATTCTCAGCAATACATGCTCTTGCAATAGCAAGTCTTTGCCATTGTCCGCCCGAAATATCAGTTCCGTCTTCTTCAAGCTTGCCTAAATTCACATCCAAATTATCGCTTATTCCCTCTGCCATGCCCATTTTAAGCGCTTTTTTTATTGACTTATCATCATATAATTTATCTATATTGCCAAAGGCGACATTTTCTCTGAGCGTAAGCTGATATGATGCATAATCCTGAAATACAACACTTGATATTTTCTGCATTTGTTTATTACTTAGCTGATTGATATCTTTACCGTCAATTAATATTTTTCCACTATCAGGCTTATATAATCTGCAAAGCAGTTTTATGATAGTTGACTTTCCGCACCCGTTTTTTCCGACAAGTGCAACTTTTTCGTATGGACTTATCTCAAATGAGACACCGTTTAATATTTTCTTATCAGTGTTTGGATATGTAAAATGAACATTATCAAAAACAATATGCGCGCACCTAATGTCTTTTTCTTTTTTATTTTCCTTAACTGTCGGCATGTTCATGAATTTATCATAATGCCTCATTGATAAGAACTCCTGCGACATACGGGAAAACGTATAAGAAAGCTTTTCACATTTACTCAGTATCATGCCTGCAGAACCGACAATGGATATAAAAAGTCCTTCGCTAATTGATCTTATGCTTATAGCTTGCACTAATGTAAATAACAAAAAAGCTACCCATACAATAATCATAACAGTGCTTACAGCGCTGTATTTTTGAGATTTTATTGACGTTACCACCCTTTCATTAAGAACTTTTTTATTACTCTTAACCCATTTTGCACGTATATAATTTACCGCCCCAAAAATTTTCAGCTCAAGCAAAGAATGTTTGTCCGACAATAATCCCATATAATAATTAAGTCGCCTCTCTTCCTTGCTTTGATTATTAAACATGGTGTTCATCATATTCATTGACTTAAAATCAGCCCACACCGTAACAGATACAATTATTATAAGTGAAAGAGAAAACCAGATTGACACCTGCATGAATATAAATACAAGCCCGAAAAGTGATATCAAAAGAGAGACAAATTCGAAAAATATTGAAGTAATTGATAATATTTTATCCTGCGGATTAGCACCCATTCTCTGCAAAGTATCATTTGTTTCACTGTCTTCAAAATTTTCATATTTAATATTTTTAAATTTGTCTAAAATAGAGTCTGTAAGTGCTATATTAAGCTTTCTTTGTATGTTAATTGTCATTAGCTGGTTGACGGTATTCGATTGGGCTGTCAAAACCATGCATATAAGCAATAAACCTAACCATAATAAAATGTTGTTTATTGGTATGCTGCCTCTTATATAAGCTGCTATATTGTCAACCAGCCTCTGAGTAAAATATATGGACAAAGGAGAAGCAGATGCTGTAATCATTACTTGAAACACTCTTAAAAGCCCCTCAAAAGGAGCACATTTAAACAATATTTTCATAGCTTTTAATGAGTTTTTAAACATTTCATTTTTACTCCAATTATGTTATTTATGTTGTAATTACACGCATTTTTGCTATTATTATACTAACTTAACTATAACCTAAATTATGGAGATAATCTATCATTTTTTTAAATTGCTGACTATTTTTTCGGAAAACATGCTCCACACTCCTTTAAACTTTGACAAAATGTATTTTAATAAAAGCTTTGTTGTAATATTACATGAAAAATACTTAACTGAAAAGATATTTGTAGCCCTGGATATAAAAATTATCCAATAATTTTTAAATAAAACCAATAGCTGTATATTTTATATCAAAATTAAAAGATATATAGTATTAACATAGCAGTTAAAAAATAATAAAAGGAGGCAGTAAAGTGAAAAAAGCATTTAAGTTTGTATCGTTAATATTGGCAGCCATGCTATTGGCAGCAAGTTTTGCTGGGTGCGGGAGAGAAACAGACACAGATGGTGTTAAACAAAATGACAGCTCAAGTGACAAGGGGGCGGAAGCAGGCAAGGGAGCCAAAAATAACGACGGCTCTACACAGAAGGTCATTTTAGATATTTTTCCGGATTTATGGCCTGAAAAAATGCATGAAAGCTTAGAGAAAGGTGGAGTGTTAGATAATGTGGAATTTAGAGAAACACCACAGAATCAATATGAAAACAAAATCCGTATGATGATAGCCGGTGGAGAGATTGGGGATTTGATTTGTATTGATGCCCCAAATATTTCTTTTTATGCAAACATGGGGGCTATTGAACCATTAAATGATTACTGGGAGCAAGATGATTTTAACGATTTAGTGCCTTCAGCACAGACAGCGATGCAGTGGAAAGGGAAAATATGGGCTGCACCTTTAAATGAGTCGAATATTGTATTATTTTACAATAAAGAAATGTTTGAAGAAGCAGGGATAACAGCCGCTAAAACAGTAGAGGAAGCATGGACTTTTGAAAAAGTGTTAAATAAGATAAAATAAGAACTAAATAAAAATTACATTGGCAGCATAAAGCCATGCAAGTCTTTATGCTGCCTTATTGTCATAAAAACTCTAAAAGCCGCAATGAATGCTTTTATTATTGATAATTATTTAATTATAAAATATTCTGACCAATTTAAAAGTATGGTAAGAATTGAAAATATAATATAATTAATAATATGTATTATGGTAAACTATATTATGTATTGATAGCAGTTATTTCTGGTATATGATGTACTGACAAGAAAAATTAGTAAGGTTAGAAAGGGTATGGAATATGCATATTAAAAGAGGTAAGATTGTTCCTCTCAAAATTAAGCTCATTATTACTTTTACGGTCATTAAGGTAGTTACTACTTTTCTTATGTTAGGTATATCTTACTTTTTTTTTATGATGTAGCAGAAAGTAAAACAACAGAAGTTTTTCTGCAAACCGTTACTCAAGCCAACAGGAGAATTGATGCTTCGTTATATTCTTACGAAAAATTGACAAGAAGTATTATTGCTAATCTGGAAATTCAGAAAAATCTGAGAAAAATGCAAACTAAAGAGATAGATTTTGAAGACGCTAGCTATAATATTAAACAAGAATTAGCCAAGATAACTATCTCTGATATTGATATTAACTCTATACACATAATTTCCAAGGGCAATAAACCCATTAATTATATTTTTTGTTCAAAGTATGTTGCCGCTGATACCAATGAAGAATTGTACAGGCTGTCCGTACACAGATAAAACAGCTAATGATACTTGTTGAAAAGAAATTGAAAGAAAAACAGATTACTTTGGAAATGGTTTTTAATCGTTCAATAGAGACAGCTTTGGTACCTATGCCATAGGTTATGTTGAAAAAACATTTAATGACTTGCATAAACATAGCTGGGCAAAGCGCCAGATAGAAGTGCTGGCATCCAAAGGCATTATAAAGGGGACAGGAAACAATAACTATTCTCCGGAAAACAACATGATAAGGGCGGATTTCATCACATTGCTTGTTAGGACATTGGAGCTAAAAGCAGATTTTAAAGATAATTTTGATGATGTAAAAGAGCCGGACTACTATTATGAACCGGTGGGAATTGCAAAGCGGCTGGGTATAGTAGAAGAGGGGTTAGAAAACAATAAATTGAACCCGGAGAGCGATATAACAAGGGAAGAAATGATGGTGATGATGGACAAGGCACTAAGAGTAAAAGGCCTTATTACAGGAAAAGCTGACCGTCTAATACTTGAAAGATTTAAAGATAAAGCGCAGATTTCAGTCGATGTAATAGACAGTGTCGCGGCATTGGTAGGTAAAGGGCTGATAAAAGGTGCAAATGATAAGATTAATTTGAAAGATACTGCTACAAGAGCCGAAGCGGCAACTGTGCTATACAGAATGTATAATATGGAATAGCCGTGCAGAAGTAATTCCATAGGGATATACAATCTATGAAGAGTAAATTTATCTGGTAATGTAAAAAGGGGGAAGCCTTGGACGCTTGTCCATAAGGCCATGAAATGAACCGTGGTATCTTAGGGAAGACGTACGGCAGATGTTGCTGTCTGTCATTGTGTTAATGTAAAAATACAGAAAATAAAAAAAATCAATTTAATAATTGACTGAACGTCAGTCAGTATGATATTATAAGTACAGAGGTGTATAAAAAATATGAGGATAGCAAAGGACCCGGTTGAAAGAAAAGCTGAATTCATCGAAACAGCAACTAAACTATATTTTGAAAAAGGGTATGAGAGTACAACAATTGACGATATCACAAATGATATGAATGTTGCTAAAGGGACATTTTATTACTATTTTAAATCTAAGAAAGAGATTTTTAAAGAGGTAGTAGTAGAAATGGCAAGAGAAGTCAATTCAGAATACATTAAGATTCTGAATGACAATACAAAAACCATTAAAGAGAAAATCACAAAATATATAGTATACAACCTTAGGATGTTCAACAATAGTCGCGAAAATGAAATGTTTAAGCTTATTCATTTAGTAGAATTTGAAACATTACATCAGAAATTAGTTGAAGAAACCAGTAAAATTATATATAAAGAATTTATAGTCATGCTGTCAAAGGGAATCAAAGATGAAGAGATTGAAATTGACGATGTGGAATTTACAGCGTCAGTTCTGATTGGAGGTCTCTTCGGTGCATTTAAGCTGTTTTCAACAAGACAGGATGAAAAAGATCAAAAACAGATTAATAAGCTTTATGAATTTGTTGGCAAAGTTTTAAACATAACTTTTTAGTTATTAAAATAAAGAAATCCAGGATGAGTAAACAGTTAAGAAGCTTGACAATATTTATTATGAAGAAAATGACGGAAGAAGCCGTCAAATACCTTTAAAAGGATTTAATAAATGAAATTAGGAGGATAAGCATTATGATTTCAGTAAAGAACCTTTCACACTCATATAACAACGACGGTATCCTTGCTATAAACAATATCAGTTTTGATGTTGCAAAGGGTGAAACATTCGGATTTTTAGGACCATCGGGTTCAGGGAAATCCACAACACAGGGAATATTAACAGGCTTGCTTAAGCAGCAGACTGGTAAAGTGTCTGTTGCAGGTTACGATACAATGAAAGTTCAAAATGAGAGATTTAACAAAATCGGTGTGTCATTTGAGCAATCCAATGTATACAGCAAATTAACAGCGAGGGAAAACTTGAAGTTCTATGCCAAGTTATTCGATGTGCCAACTCGTGACCCTGATGAACTAATCCGACTGGTTGGATTGGAGGGCAAGGAAAAAGTGCGAGCCGGAGAATTTTCAAAAGGCATGAAGCACCGCTTGACTTTCGCACGTTCTATGATAAATAATCCTGAACTTTGGTTTCTGGACGAACCAACTACAGGATTGGACCCGACAATAGCAGCAACGATCAAGGATATTATACGTGAACGGACAGCAAGCGGAACAACATGCTTTCTTACGACTCATAACATGTATATCGCTGATGAGCTATGCGACAGGGTAGCCTTTATCATAGATGGTGAAATTGTACTAATTGATACACCTAAGAAATTAAAGCTCCAATATGGTCAGAAGTTGGCTGAAATAGAATATTTCAAAGACGGTAAGTTGATCACAGAGACATTGAAGACGATTGATAATGCAGATAAATCAAGGATTGCTGATATTATTAAGAATTATGATGTTCAAACCATGCACACCAAGGAGGCAACTCTTGAGGAGATATTTATTCAAGTAACTGGAAGGGGGCTTGCATAGCTATGAAGCTTTTGAGCAATTATATCAAGGAAATGAAGATTGCAGCACGTGGTTTTTATTTCTATATTGAGATTGTTATTGCTGTGATTATTGTATCTATTCTTCTTTTTGCTATCAGCGAAGAGTCCGTGAGTCGGGAAAAAGAATTCCTGTTTTATGAAGCTGAGCAGGAGTTGTATGATTATATTATGGATCCATACTTTAAAGATGGACGATTGGTGAGAAAAGAAAGTGTTGGATTCAAAGTCAAAGCTATGGATATAGAGGTAGTTGATCAAGAAACCGGTGAGATAATCTCACATCATTTTGATGAAAATACAATTGCAGCTGAAACTATAGAACAATATGATACAAAAACCGGCAAACTGGATAAAACGATTTATAAAGTGAATTCTTATGAGGATATGCTTCATTTATCTTACTCTGAACAGAGTTTTGGTGCAGTCGTGAAATACGAATTGGATGAAAATTATAAAATTATTGATTCTTATAAGTACTATATCCAAGGATATGAGACTGAGCGGTTTATGAATATACTCTATGTGCTTTATAATGAAAATCCGGAGGTTTTAAAAGAATACAGTGATAAACAGAATGTCAGAGTACTGGGTGATATGGAAAAGCTTAATAATAGAGAGAGTATGGTTCCTATATTTCTTACATTTTTAGGATCTATTATGGGTATAGTTATCGTCGTGGCATACCTGTTTTTGGATAAGAACGAGAGAGTTATTAAATCTTTTGCTGTGACCCCGGCATCTATAAACAGTTATCTTTTTTCAAAGATTATGGTTATACTGACGACTGTTACAATATCATCTGTAATTATTACAATTCCAGTCATGGGTACTAAGCCGGACTATCTACAGCTGCTGCTGTTTCTATATATGTCCACTTTTGCAATGTCTGCCATAGGACTGTTTTTGTCAAGTTTCTTTGATAATATGACAAATGCATTCGGTGCCCTATTTGGAGTAGTGTTAATATTATTGCTGCCGATGTTCTCTTATTTCATTCCCAGCTTTGACCCGTTGTGGCTTCGGTTCTTCCCTACGTACTCAATGCTGCAGGGCTACAAGACGATTCTGTTGGGAGGCATAGAGTTAAGATATGTCCTGCTGTATTCATTCATATATCTAATCGGCGGGATAATCATTTTTGCCTTAGCAAATGTCAGGCTTAGAAAGACATTAACGGTTTAAGTAAAGGGGAAAAGATATGAGTAAAGTATTTGATATATTCAAAAGAGATGTCCTCTCATCCACACGAAATACATTAGCTATATATATGATTATAGTGCCCATTATATTGGCAGTTGTCATTGCATTATCTGCACAGGGGTTGAATGATACTGCAGTTAAAGTAGCTATGCTTGAGGATGACACACCCGAACATATTGAGTTTATGAGAAAATATGCAAAGGTAGAGTTATTCAACAGTGTCAATGAGTTGGAACGACGTATAATGAAACGAGATGAGATCGCGGGTCTTTTGCCAAAAGGGGATGGTTATGAAATCATTGTTCAGGGAAATGAGCCTGAGATGATTGAGGTGTATACAAAAACACTCAGTGCTTTATATGAGTTGGGTGTATCAAAGGAAGATTCAAGATCTGAGATTTACAACTTTAACAGGCATGTACCTCCGGTTAAAAAGATGCTGGTTATTATGCTTATATCGATAACCATTATGCTGGCCGGTATGCTGATATCATTTGGTATTGTGGAAGAAAAAACTGAAAACACCATCAATGCCATTAACGTAACTCCAGTTTCACAGAATGGATTTATCATTGGTAAGAGTGCACTCGGAGGCACTGCTGCCATGGCAAGTATTGTTATTTCGATTATTATTACAGGCTTTTATGATATCAATTGGTTGATGATTATATTGGTTGGTGTTTCCTCTCTTATTTTAAGTGTGCTAATAGGATTTCTGCAAGGGTTGAACAGTAAAGATGTCATGGAGGCATCAACAGGAGTAAAAGTGCTGTTGCTGCCCATTGCCGGATCGATTGCCGGATATGAGCTATTGGCAGACAAATGGCAGTGGACGATGTACTGGAGTCCATTTTACTGGGCGTATAAAGCAAACGATATGATCCTATCGAAGACTGCAGACTGGCCGACAGTTCTTCTATGCACAGGTCTTGTGCTGGTCATATCCCTTACAGCATACTTAGTAATGATGCCTAAGATCAGGAAAGGCCTGAGTTAATTAACAGAGAAAATATAATAGAAATGGTCTATTACCTATTTATATATTATAAGGGAGTTAGTATGATAATAACTGTACTTATTGAAAACGCCTGTGCCCTGTACATTGAGAATCAGGTATCGATGCAGGTTGTTCCGGCATATGAAAAAGAGGCATTATCATTGAAATTTAATGCCTCTTCCGCTGTTTCTCCGTATCGGTTAGGGAATGGTTCAATAAGTTTCCCTATTGAACCGTGCCATTATTCCCCTTTTTATTTTTTGGACATTATCCAATGAATTTAAATAATTATCCTGCAAAATTTTATTAACATCATGATCAAGTTAGTTTTTCATATGATGAACCCTTGGGTGCACTTGATGCATATGGGGAATCAAAGCTCATAAAAAACTTTATTGATATGAATGACAAATCTTCAACAGTATTTTTTGTTACACACAAATTATCGTCTGTTAAGCATGCAGATAGGATACTCATGATGGATAATGGAAAAATTTTAGAAGATGGTACACATCATGAACTCATTACATGTAAAGGGGCATATTATGAATTGTTTATGAATCAAGCAGAATTATACATTGATGCATTGTAAACTTTATTTTATTTCAGTAAAAAAATTCCATAATATGTCAATATAATTATACGAAAAAATTTACAAATTATTCACAAACAATTCAAATTTTATATTTATAATGTTGACAACCATATAGAGCTGCCAGGGAGGATTAACAGATGGAAAGAACCGGCTTCCTTGAGGAAGGGAAGATAATTGTTTCACTGAAAGAGGAAATAAACAAAGTGATTATCGGCCAGGAATATATGATTGACAGGATACTTATAGGACTTTTGACAGGGGGGCATATTTTACTTGAAGGTGTTCCGGGTCTGGCAAAATCGCTGACTGCCAGTACTGTTGCGAAGGTTATCGGAGCTGACTTTAAAAGGATACAATTTACACCTGATTTGCTGCCTGCAGATATTCTTGGTACGGAAATATATAATCAAAAAACCGGCGAGTTTGTAATTAAAAAGGGACCTATTTTCAGCAACTTGATCCTTGCAGATGAAATAAACCGGGCACCTGCTAAGGTGCAGTCTGCACTGCTTGAGGCAATGCAGGAAAGACAGGTGACTATAGGAGAGATGACTTATAGGCTGGACAGGCCTTTTCTGGTTATAGCAACCCAGAATCCACTGGAGCAGCAAGGTACATATCCGCTTCCGGAAGCGCAGCAGGACCGTTTTATGATGAAGCTGAAAATACAATATCCCGACAGGCTTGAGGAAAGAGAAATTATTGATTGCTATTCTATGGAACAATCAGCCGGACCTGCAGTTGATGAGATATTATCCCGTGAGAATATCTTTAAGCTGCGAAAGGAAATTGATAATATATACCTGGATGAAAACATTAAAAATTACGTGCTCGACATCATTTTTAAAACAAGGGAAGAGTCTGAATATATTGCTTGCGGTGCTTCTCCCCGGGCATCAATAAATCTCATTAAAGCGGCAAAAGGGAGGGCATTTTTAGAAAGGCGGGACTATGTTTTGCCCGATGATATCAAAGCTATGGTATATGATGTACTGCGTCATAGAATCCTGCTTTCTTACGAAGCCGAGGATATGACTTCGGAAGAAATAATTGCCGGAATTTTAGAACAGGTTAATTTACCATGAGAAGGATAGTTGAGCAGTAGATGAACGATAGTTAAACAGTGGTTGAACAATAGTTGAACAATTGCTAAACCATCGTTTAACTATCGCTCAACTATTGTTCATTGAAGGAGTTAGAAATGATTTCTGCAGAACTGATAAGGAAGATAAGACGGATTGAAATAAAATCAAATAAACTGGTTGAAGAAATTTTCTCAGGTGAATATCGTTCCGGATTCAGGGGTAAGGGAATGGAATTCGAGGATATAAGGCAGTACTATCCCGGTGATGATGTAAGGAATATTGACTGGAATGTTACTGCCCGTCATAATAAAGCTTTTGTAAAACAATTTTGTGAAGAACGGGAGCTTAACATGTTTCTTTTAATAGATATGTCCCGTTCCAACAGCTTTGGCAGTAAGAAGGATTTAATTGCCGAAGTAGGTGCTACTCTGGCTTTTTCAGCGTGCAGGAATAATGACAAGGTTGGTGTGATTTTTTTTACCGACAGGATTGAAAAGCTTATTCCTTCAAAAAACGGGAGGAAGCATGTTTTATCAATAATTGAAAACATTTTGAGCTTCAAGCCTGAGCTTACGGGAACTAACCTGGCAAGGGCACTGCAGTATTTTAACCGTATAGAGAAAAAGCGGAGCGTAGTTTTTTTAATATCGGACTTTCTTGATGCCGGGTATGAAAAAGATATTAAAATTACTTCAGGCCGTCACGATTTGGTTATGGTACGTGTTATAGACATGGCTGAAGTGATGATTCCCGCAGGGGCTGTGTATACATTTGAAGACCTTGAATCAGGTGAAACAATGGTACTTGATAACTGCAAAAATGATTACAGGCCGGATACTGTTTTAAACCTTTATAGAAATAATCAAATTAACATCTATACGGACGAGGACTATGTCAAGCCGTTAAAACAATTTTTCGCAAGAAGGGGACGGAGATGAAAAAGGGAAAAGCAGCTTCTTACCTGATAATAATATCTGCCCTTTTATATATTTCATCCCCCGGCGCATTTGCTGACGAGAGGAGTATTTTTGTAGGTGATTTAATTAATATAAGGATTTCAACCCAAAAATTTACTGAGGCTGAACTGAGAAATAAGTTCAAGGATTTTGAAATAGTGGATATAAAAAATGATTCCCAGGACTTTCTTGTTACGCTGCGCAGCTTTGAAACAGGGGAAAAAACCGTACGTTTAGGTAACAAGGAGATTAAAATCATAGTCAAATCAACCCTGGATGAAATAGAAAGAGATGAAATTTTTGAAGGGGATTTAAGCCATAAAGAGGCTGGATTTTCAATAGATTGGCAGTATGTATTCTATTTTCTATTGACTATTTTTTTGGCAACGGGCGGGATTAATTTGTGGAAGCTTGTAAAAAAAAGGAGAATATCTTTGTTAAGCCCTTACCGGCGTTTTATAAGCCGGGCAAATAATATTGCACTTTATGATAGTGACTATTTTGTAAAGCTCACACTTTGCTTTAAGGAATACTTAGAATCAAGAACATATTTTCGGATCAAGGGTAAAACATCAACAGAAATCATTGATGAAATAAGCTGTGTGCCGGATTTTAATACAAAATTACCGGCAATTGGAGCCTGGCTGAAAGAAAGTGATTACTATAAATTTACAGGGGTTACCGTTTCAAACGACAGAAAGCAAAAATTGCACGAAGAACTTGTGGAACTGGTTGAAAGCTTTGAAAAAGAAAAAGAGGGAAAAATATGATCCGGCTGGCAAATTGGTATTTTCTGCTTTTAATACCTTTTATCATTTATATATTCTTAATTAGAAAAAGGAAATCCGCTTTAAAATTTTCCAGTATTAAGCTGCTGGAAAATTCCGGTTTGAAAAAGACCTTTAAACATAAAATAGGCAAGTATATTATTGTTTCCGGCCTTATCATCCTGGTTATTGCAATGGCAAGGCCCCAGCTTGACCAGGAAGCTGCTCCTGTCTGGCAGAAAGGAATTGATATTGCAGTGGTTCTTGACGTATCCGGTTCAATGGAATCTGTTGACTTAAAACCGAGCCGCCTTGAAGCGGCATTAAAAACGATAGAGGATTTCGTCGAAGAAAGGCCCCGTGACAGGATTTCCCTGATTATCTTTGCGGGGACTGCATATACCAGGATACCGTTAACGCTTGACCATAATATAGTCAGGCAGTCACTTAATGAAGTAAGTACAAAATCTGTTAATGAAGAAGGAACAGCTATTGGTATGGCTGTTTCAGTTGGGCTGAACAGGCTTAAAAAAAGTGAAGCCGTATCCAAAATTATGGTCCTTGTTACCGACGGGGATAACAATGCAGGTGCAATAAATCCCAACACTGCAAGCGAGCTGGCTAAAGAACTGGGGATAAGAATATATACTGTCGGTGTGGGGACGGACAAAACCATTATTCCAGTCCAGGTTTTTGGACAGACCCAGTACCGGCAGTACCACGGGGGACTGAACGAAGAATTATTAAAGGAGATGGCAAAAATAACGGAGGGGCAATATTACCGTGCCAGGGATTCAAAGGCCCTGTCCGGAATATTTGCCGATATAAACAAGTTGGAAAAGACTGAATTTGAGCAGGATAATTTTAAACAATATACCGAGCTTGCCTTTATTCTGATCAAGATCGCACTTGTTTTACTGCTTACAGGTATTTTCCTTGACCGTTATTATTTTGTACAAATTCCGTAAAGGGAGGATTATTTTATTGAAATTTGAATATCCTTTTAACATAATATATATAATACTTCCCATATCATGTTTGATTATATTTATCCTGGGATATGGGAAAAAACAAAAAATAATGGATTTGCTTAAAATGAGTACCAGGATTGATTTTAAAATAATTCGGATTGTGCTGATTTCATTGGGATTGGGTTTAATGGTTTTTTCCCTTTTGGGGCCTCAAATCTTCAAAGGTTACAGGGAAGTAAACAGGGAGGGTCTTGACATCTATATTTTGATTGATACCTCAAAGAGCATGCTGGTTGAAGATATAAAACCCAACAGGATAAGCAGGGCGAAAAAAATCATAGAAAGCATACTGGACAATCTTGAAGGGGACAGGATTGGGTTTATTCCCTTTTCTTCTGCTGCCTATATCCAGATGCCTTTGACCGATGACTACCGTTTGGCCCGGATGTTTTTAAGGGTGATTGATACGGATATGATAGGAGGAGGCGGTACCAATGCGGGTAAGGCAATCAGGCTGGCATATAATTCTTTTGAGAGGACTTCAAGCGCCGACAGAGTAGTAATAGTTCTAAGTGACGGTGAAGAACACGGCTCAGACAGCCTTAACGTATTAAAAGAAATTAAGGATGAGCATATGAAACTGTATGCAATCGGTATAGGTTCCGAAAAAGGCGGTTTAGTTCCCGTATATGATTCCATGGGAGAGAAGAGAATTGATTACAAAAAAGATAGCAGCGGACAGTTTGTCATGTCAAAACTGAATCCGGCCGTACTGGAAAGTCTGGCTGCTTCCGGCAGCGGTTTATATTACCGGTCATCCGTCTCAGGCAGCGAAATTGATTTACTTTTAAAGGATATAGCTGCTTTAAAGAGGGATACATTTAAAACGGAAAGGATAAAAAGATTCAGGCAGCTTTACCAATATTTCCTGGGGACAGGGATATTGCTGTTTGTGGCAGCTTATCTCATGCCGGAAAGGAGAAGGATTTAAATGAAGAAAGCTTCTCTTATTTCAGGTTTTTTGGCTATTATACTATTAGTAATGTTTTTTACAGGAATTATTGATTTTAATAACAGCATAAAAACGGCCCTTATTAAAGGAAACCGCCTTTATGCTTCCAATAACTACGATAAGGCTCTAAAAGCTTATGGAAAGGGTTTGGAGGAAAAGCCTGAAAACCTTATCCTTAACTATAATTCAGGCCAGGCATCATATCTTTTAAATGATTACCGGCAGGCTGTTGAATACTATAATAATGCAGGCGATAAATTGGATAAATACTTAAATTCAGGTAATTCAAGCTTGAAGCTTGGTGATGCCGAAAGTGATGCCGGACAAAAAACAGAGTTTTACCGGCAGGCTTTACAGATTTATAAACAGGGAATTTACAAGTTCCCGCAGGATATAGCTTTAAAGTATAATTATGAATATGTAAAAAACAAGCTTGAGCAGCAGGAGAGCAGCAATGAAAGCAGTCAGGATAACCAGGAAGAGCAGGATAACCAGGAAGAAAACCATGAAAACCAAGAAAACAAACAGGATGAGAATTCCGGGGAAAATGAACAATCGGAAGAATCAAAACAGGAAGGTGAGCAGGAGCAAGGCCAGTCGGATTCACAGGAACAGCAGTCCGGAAAAGAAAAAGGGCAGGACGAAGCTTCAAATCAAGGACAGGATGATGAACAGACCGGCAGGGAAATTGCGCAAGTGCTTGACATGCTGGAAAAACAGGAGGAAGACAGCCTTAAAAATAATCAGGAAATAAAAAACCAGGGTAAGGAGGAGGAATATGACTGGTAAAAAATCAAAAGCTGCCTTCATATTATTCATAACAGCTGCTTTTATGATTTTGGCAAAGGGGGGTGTCCTGGCAAAAGAGCCTCAATTCCGTCTTGATATAGACAGCTTGAATATGGAAAAAGGAGTAAGCTCCAGCCTGGTTATTTCCCTGGTAAATGCCCGTGGGGCCGAGGTGAAAGAAATTAAAGGCCTTGAAAATTTTAATGTACTATCAAGCAGGCAGTCTGCTTCAACCCGTATTATCAATGGCGATACAAGCTTCCAGACGGATATTTACCATATTATTATGCCTAAAGATACGGGGAATTTTGTACTTAAGGGCATTGTGGAATATAACGGCGTTACCCATGAGACAAATGAGCTTAAAATCAATGTGGAAAAGGCAAATGCAGTTGAAAGGGGAGAGGCTGAGGATTTGTTTGTTGAAGCACACGTTTCAAACGAAGATATATATTTTGGGCAAAAGGTTGCCCTTGTGTATGAACTCTATTCACGGTATAATATTGAGAATTTCGGCTTTTTGGATGATTTCAATATCGACGGATTTATAATAAGCCATGTTCCGGAGGACAAGCTAAAGGCCAATTATGTTTATCTTGAAGGTAATAAGTATGTCAAATATGAAGCAAAGCAAATGTATTTATCTCCCATAAAAACAGGTACAATTACCATACCGGCATATAATTTTCAGGCCAATGTCAGTACCGGCGATTTCTTTAATTCTTCCAAACCCGTTTACCTGCAGACACAGCCAAAGGAAATAACAGTAAAACCCCTGCCCCTTGCAAATCAGCCTGTTGATTTTTCAGGGCTGGTTGGTATATTGAATTTAGAAGCAGGTTACTCTAAGCAGGAGGTTGAATATGGAGACTCACTGACGCTCAGGGTAAAAGCTTCCGGCAATTGCAATCTGGAGGTTTTAGAGAAAATAATAAAAGATGGTATTCCCGGGTTTTCAGTTTATGAAACTGAGAAGGATATTGAAGAAAGCATTGAAAATGGTCAATACAAAGCCCAAAAGGAATTTGAAGTCATCCTGGTTCCCGAAAAAAATGGGGATATAAAAATTGAACCTGCTTATATATCGTATTTTAATCCCGAATCAGGCAGTTATGAAAAAGCTGAAATTCCCGGTACAACTATTAAGGTCAAGGGTGAAATTCCCCAGGTTCAAAACCGGGTACAGGATGCAATTCCTCCGGTGGAAACGGTTAAAATTGAGCAGGTAAGCTACAAAACAAAAGACGAAGAGTATTTGACAATACAATTTAAAAAAGATATCCTATTAATCCTGCTGGTGGCATTCATAGTAGTGTTTTTAATTGCTGTCCCGGTTATTTTGTTCTTTTTGTTTAAAAAGAAGCATGATAAGAAGCTGCAGGATATATACAGGCAATTAAAAAATGCAGGTAATAAAAACGAGATATATAATCTGCTTAACAGCATGATTAAATACCGTTTCAACCTGAGTCTGAAAGCCAGTTCCAGGCACACAATCATAAACAGGCTTACAGCCCCCGGGCTTGCCAACCCGGTACTGGAAATCATGGATTATATGGAAAACGGGAAAAACAGTCATGATAAAGGCCATATGTATTTAAAGGATAAAATAAAGGCTATATATAAAATGATAAAGTAGTTAACCGCGGGTTGGGCTGAAAGTTTTGCCGGGTCAGTGTTCAAATTTGTTAAGGCAAAGGGGCAGATTACCTGTCCCTTTGTCCGGCGGGATCATTCCTCGTTGTTTTCTCCTGTATTTTCAGGTACAATGTTTACCTGTTTTGCAGTTGCTTGAACAGGGTATGATTCCATAACTGGGCCCTCAAAAAATATCTGGACATACTGGCCAACGACCAGGTCTTCAAATGCTGCCTTTTCATCGGCATAGATGGTTGTATCTTTTGTAATGGCAACATTTGCTTTATCGTATTCTGCTCCGTTATCGGAGGAACCTTCAACATAAATAAAACCAAGCTTATCATCGTTTTCCGACTCTTTTATCTCTTTAATATTGCCGGCGACACCGTATTTAACAACCTGGCAGTTATCATCACCGGCAGATGTAACAGATCCTGTTCCCGGTGTTTCCTTTTTGTTTTCTTTTTCACACCCTGCAATACTGATGCCAAATGATAAAATAAGTAAAATAAACAAAAGTTTTTTCAAAATTTGTCACTCCTTTGTTTTTAGTTATTTTATCAGACGCAAGACACTGCAGAAAAGTTCCATAAAGGATTTCTTCAATACACTATACATATAGATTTTTAAAGGAGTCGTTGTCTAAAAACGCTTCATTTTGCCGAAATTTTTCCGGCTATCACACGGGCTGCATGGATACCGCTGGCTCCAGCCTGTGAAAGGCCCCGTGTAATACCTGCGCCGTCTCCTATTGCGAACATATTTGGTACTTTTGTTTCCAGTTCACCGTTTAATTCAAGCCTGGAGCTGTAAAATTTTACCTCTACCCCGTAGAGCAGGGTATCATAATTTGCCGTACCGGGAGCTATTTTGTCCAGCGCATAAATCATTTCTGTTATATTGTCAAGGTGCCTTTTGGGCAGTACCAGGCTTAAATCCCCCGGTGTTGCCTTCAATGTGGGCTTTATAAAGCTTTGTTCCAGCCTGTGCTCATTTGTACGGACTCCCTTGGTAAGATCGCCGAATCTTTGTACAAGCACTCCGCCTCCCAGCATATTGGACAGTGAAGAGATATGTTTGCCATATCTGTAGGGCTCCTTGAACGGTTCAGTGAATTTATTGCTTACAAGCAAAGCAAAATTGGTATTTTCACTTCTCCTGGACGGGGCCGAATAACTGTGACCATTTACCGTAATGATTCCATCCGTATTTTCGGCAACCACATAACCATAGGGATTCATGCAGAATGTCCTTACCAGATCCCCATACAGCTTGGTCCTGTATACAAGCTTTGCTTCGTATACAACGCTGCTTATGTGCTCGAATACCTTGGCGGGAAGCTCAAGCCTTATTCCAATGTCAACCTGGTTGTTTATAAGATGGAGGCCGAGATTAATACACTGGCCGGAAAACCACTCGGCACCCGATCTGCCCGGAGCAGCTATCAAATAAGGGCATTCTATTATCTTGCCTTTTTTGCATTGCAGGATAAATCCGCTGTCTGTCCTGTTTATTGATTTAACATAAGTATTGCAAAGAATATCCACCCTGCCCTCCAGGTATGAATATATGCTCCTTAGTATTTTTAAATTGTTTTCTGTTCCAAGATGCTTTACCGAAGCATGCAGTATATGGAGGTCGTATTTAAGAGCTTCCTTTTCTAAGCGGCGTGCATCGTCGCTGTTGGTAGTAAACCTTTTGCCAGTAGCTCCGAATTGCATATTGATGCCGTCAACATAGTCTATAAGCTCAAGCACCTTTGCAGATGGAATATAGTCTGTAAGCCATCCTCCAAACTCGGTCGTAAAGTTGAACTTTCCGTCTGAGAATGCACCTGCGCCGCCAAATCCGCGCATAATGTCACAGGATTTGCATCTAATACAGCTTGGAGCATTATTCTGGACAATAGGACAGCTTCTTTTGTGTATGGTATTCCCCTGTTCAATTATAAGCACCTTAAGTGACGGCACCAGCTTATTAAGCTCATAGGCAGCAAATATACCCGCCGTACCACCGCCTATTATGACAATGTCATATTTCATTGCATCGGTTGACATTATAGCCATCCTCCATTTTTTATATGCCTTTCTTATTATACAGTTTATTTTGTGTGAAGGCAATATTCCATAATATAGATTTTATACAATTAAATTTTAAAATTAAAATCATAGGAGACTTTTTTCAAAACTCTTTTAACCTTGTCAAGGTCATCTAAATTTTTTATGTCATATTTTCGGCAGCATTTCCTGCAAACAGATTTAAATCCGCTGTAACCCGGACGGATAAGTACCGCACAATGTATCCTGAAAAAAAGCCTTAACTTTTTTTTACTGCAAATATGGCATTTTGGAACGAACACAGGTGCTATAAGATATATTAGTGCAATTGTACATATTAAGCTGAGTAAAAAAGACCACATATTAAAGCCCACTTTCATAATAAAGCATTCTGCGTTTTAAACAGAGCATGAGCAATTTGCTTGCCATACAAATTTGCTTAAATAAGTATCCTTTAAGTATTATATTTTCAAAAGGACATGTTTATGCATATTACAATTGTCATATTAGATTATTATAATTATCACTTATAAGAATAATAGAATTATATTATTATTTTATTGCGGCAATTATTTAGATACAAGGAGGTTTTATTATGGTACTGGAAATTAAAAACATAGTAAAAAGATACAATGATGTACTGGCGGTTGACAATGTCAGCCTGTCGATCAGGGAAGGGGAAATATACGGCCTGCTTGGACCAAACGGGGCAGGTAAGAGCACCACAATAAACACTATTTTAGGGCTTACCAAAATAGATTCGGGAAGTATAAACGTTTTCGGTAAGGATTTTGGCTCAAATGAAATGGAAATTAAAAAGGAAATAGGGATAGTACCCCAGGACATAGCGGTTTTTGAGGATCTTTCCGCTTATGAGAACGTAGTTTTTTTTGGAAAGCTGTACGGCCTTAAAGGCAGCCTTCTAACCGAAAGGGCAAAGGAGGCCCTGGAATTTACAGGCATCTGGGAGAAGCGGGAAAGCTATCCTAAAAAGTTTTCAGGCGGTATGAAAAGAAGGCTTAACATCGCCTGTGCCATAGTTCACCAGCCGAAGCTTATTATTATGGATGAACCAACGGTAGGCATTGACCCCCAATCGAGAAACCATATTCTAGAATCGGTAAAGGAGCTCAACAGAAAGGGTTCAACAATAATATACACTTCTCATTACATGGAAGAGGTTGAGGAGCTGTGCACTTATATTACTATTATGGACAATGGGCGTATTATTGCAGGCGGTACAAAGGATGAATTGAAGGAAATGGTATCCTCCGATGAAAAAGTCGAAATAAAGGTATCGGATGTCAATTACACGCTGACGGAAAGCTTGAAAAAAATGGATGGGGTAAAGGAAGTAGTGCTGGAAAAAAACATGCTTTCTATTGTTTCAGCAAGGAATATAAGTAATCTTGGAAAAGTGATAGATACAATAACAGAAAGCGGAAGTGAAATATTGTCCCTTAATATTGAAAGGCCAACACTTGAAACGGTGTTTTTAACTTTGACGGGAAGAACTCTCAGGGATTGAGTTTATATTTTTAAAGGCGGTGAGAAAATGAAAGCTTTAAATATAGCATGGTATACGTTATTGAGGAACTTGCGCGATTTAAAATCTATGGCTGAGGTGATACTTATAGCCATTATAACGGTATTAATACTGGGAAGTGCCCTTGGCAGGGCATATGATGTGCAGAACATCAGCAGGAGAAAAGCAGTTTTTATAAATATGGATAAGTCTGTTTTATCCGAAAGATTTGAAAGCTTTATTAATACGGAAGAGATAAAGGATATTTTGGAAATAAACAGGGTTGAATCTTATGAATCCGGTATGGAGCTTTTAAAAGAAGGTAAAGTATCTGCAATGATTGTAATAGAAAAAGGTACTTTTGAAAAAATCAACTTGGGACAAGAAGCACCGATAAAAATATATCATAGGAAAACTAAGACATTCAGTTCCATGCTTGTGGACAATATTGTGGAAAATTTTATAAGCGGTGCCAATATAACCATTGCCAAATCATCAATAGGGGGAAATATGGAAGGCCTGGTAAGAAAGGATTTACTGCAGAGGGTCCCCCTTTCCGCAAAAGGAAATATTCCGCGTGCCCTGGACTACTACGGAGTTACAATACTTGTATTGATGATAATGTATGGTTCCCTGTATTCTGTTGATGGTATGGGCGATGATTATCTTGAAGGAATGCGAAACAGGCTGTTTAGTACACCGGTCAGATTGTCAAGCCATTTTACGGGTAAAATTGCAGGAACAGTTTTTACGGTCTATATACAGGCACTTGTAATTATTTTCTTTACCAAACTGGTATACAATGTAAACTGGGGCAGCAACATGGCTCAGGTGCTTTTTATTGCATTCACCCTGGCGGTTTTTTCCGTAAGCATGGGACTTATGACAGTGATGGTTGCAAAGGATGTAAAAATTGCAAATGCTGCCTTATCAACAATAATTCCTGTTATGACATTTATTTCAGGCGGATACGTATGGATAAGAATTGAGAGTTCGCTGATTGACCTTTTGCCAAGTAAACTGGTGCATACGGCCTTTTTTAATTCAATTTACGGTGAATTTTCAGGACAGACCATTTCCAGTGTTGCAATATTATGGGTAATGATTCTTCTAATGGGAATCGTTTCGGTGATTGCAGGAAGGAGGAGATTGAATTGATCATTTTTTTAAACAATATGAAAAGACTTCTGAGGAAAAGGCTAAATCTTGTTTTTATGATTGTAGTACCTGTTGTTTTAATATCATTCATAAGCTATGCAGGCGGCGGCTCTCGTGGAATAAAGTGCGGTATAGTGGATAATGATAACACGCCCTTTACTTTGGCACTTGCCCAGAGCTTGGACGGCAAATGCAGCATTGTCAAAATTGATGAAGATGATGTGAATAAAAAAATATTCGGGCAATTGCTGGATGTAGTAATAATTATGGATGAGGGCTTAACAGATAAGATAATCAGCAATGAGGATGTGCATGTAAAAGCAGTGAGCCTGCAGGAGACAAATTTGTCTATGCCTGTGGATTTAAGTATTGAAAACTTTATGAATGCCGCAGCCAACATTGCCCTTGAAGCCGGTGGGGATAAGGATATTTTCTACGAAGGAATGAGTGCTTATCAAAATGCTGTTTTAAAATCAGAAAGCTATTTCGTAGACAGTGAGGGTAAGAACAGTGTAAAGCGTATTTCGACGTCCCAGCTTGGTTTTTTGGTAATGGGGATGATTTTCCTCCCTTCCCTGGGGGCCAGGATAATGATTGAGGACAAACAAAAAAAGGTATATTACAGGATATTGTCGGGTTCTATGAAAGTATCCGATTATATGCTCCAAAGCCTGCTTAGCTTCTTTGCAATGTCCGCACTGCAAATACTTTTGATTTTCACTTTTATGGCAGGTATTTTGAAAATGGATTTTGGAGCTAATTTTCCATCCATTATTATAGCATCATTGTTTTTTTCACTATGCAGTGTAGCCTTGGGAGTAGCAATCAACACGGTATCAAGCAATATGAGGCAATCGGGTCTTATTACGTCCCTGCTGCTTTCTCCCATGTGTATGCTGGGAGGAGCATGGTGGCCTATGGAAATCATGCCTGAGCTGCTGCAAAAAATTGCACTTTTTGTTCCCGTAACCTGGATTATGAAAGCTTATGAAAAAATATTGCAGGGAAATAATTTTTCAGGCGTAATAAGTGAAATTTCTGCCATAGTTGGTTTTACGGTCCTTTTCTCTTTGCTTGCATCGTGGAAAAGAGTGGATGTAGCAAAATAGCATAAATATGGAATAAAAAACAGGCCGTTGTTAATGGCCTGTTTTTTTGGTATAATTGGTTTGGTGATAATTCAAGTGAAAAATATATTTAAAGGGCTTTTTCTGGCATATATACTGGTATCACTTATTACAAATGCCCAAATAGGTTTTTTTGAGGTTTTTTTGATACTCATAATTACAGCTTTAAATATTTTCAAGGAAAAGTATTGTAATAGAAGGCTTATAACATATTTTTATTTTGCGGCAATATTAATAGGGGCATATTTTCAAAACAGTATTGCACTGCTTCTCTGCGTGCCTGTTTACGATTTTGTCTTTGAAGGTGTATACCCTGCAGCAGCTGCCGCTATTTTTATTATGGCATATATTTTTCAAGGTGATGTAAGCCTTGCTGTATATATGCTGATAGCCTTTATAAGCGGTTTGTTTGGTTATATAATGGCCAGGGCTTATAAAAAAACAGAAAAATTAAGGATTTTGCTGGACAATGAGAGGAGATTAAGATATGAGCTTGAAGGGACGAAAAATAAACTGTTAAATTCTATAAAAGAAACTCAAAGGTTTGCACAGGTAAATGAAAGAAACAGGATAGCCAGGGAAATTCATGACAGTGCAGGGCATAAAATTGCAGGCATACTGATCCAGCTCCAGGCCTCCCGGAAGTTGAGATTTAAAAAACCTGCCGAATCTGAAAAAATGCTGGACAACTCAATAAATGCCCTGTCTGGAGCACTTGCAATGCTGAGGGATACGGTATACCGTTTAAAGCCTAAAGAGAACCTTGGGGTGGATTATATAAAAGCGATTATAAAAAATTTCGGATACTGTAAAGTAAATTTTGAATTTACGGGTGATTTTAATTCAATACCCTCTTCCCATTTGGAACTGCTTGCTATAAATATAAAAGAAGCTTTAACTAATATTTCCAGGCACTCGGGTGCCCGCCATGTAGAAATCAATATTGACATAAACAATAAATTCACCCGCCTTTACATAAGGGATGATGGAAAAGGATGCGGTCAAATCGAGGAAGGCATGGGACTTAGCGGAATGAAAGAAAGGGTAATTAATGCGGGAGGAACTTTTAGCGTAAATGGCAGTAATGGCTTTATAATAGTATGTATATTACCCAAGGATAAAAAGGAAATATAAAAAATATGGTTAAAGGAGGCAGCGTACTTGAAAATAATCATAGCAGACGACGACGGGCTTGTCAGGGACGGGCTTAAGATTTTACTGGATATTGAAGATGATATTGAAGTTGTTGGCACTGCTTCAAACGGGCAGGAAGCATTTGAGATATGTAAAAAGGAAGTGCCTGATATTTTACTGATGGACGTAAGAATGCCTGTGATGGACGGAGTACTGGGTACAAGGCTGGTAAAACAGCATTTTAAAAAAGTCAAGGTTGTTATCCTTACCACATTTAAGGACGATGAATATATCAGGGAAGCATTAAAAAGCGGGGCAGAAGGCTATATCTTGAAAAGCCAGCCCTCAGACAGTATTATTGAAAGTCTCAGGGCAGTAATGAAAGGGAATATGGTTCTGGAAAAGGAAGTGGCGGGCGCCCTCTCTGCAATGCTGAAGGAGGATAAAAAAACAAAGCTTGAACAACCCGGGATAACACAAAGGGAGCTTGACATATTAAAGCTTGTGGGAGATGGACTTTCCAACCGGGAGATAGCCGATACCCTGTATTTGAGTGAAGGAACGGTAAGAAATTATGTAACCACCATCTTAGAAAAGCTTAATTTAAGGGACAGGACACAGCTTGCAATATATTATGTTAAAAATTTTGATTGAAATATAATTAACTTTCACTTGTGAAAAGAGTCCACCTGCACCTTTTAAGGATGCAGATGGAAAAACCTGTTTTTTGAAGCGTTACTCTCTGGCAGGAACCTTTTCCCTAAATAAAAGGCTAATGCTGTAAAGACCTGCGATACCAACAAGTGTGTATACGACCTTGCTGATAAAAGCTGTTTCACCACCAAATATTGCTGCAACAAGATCATATTCAAATAGGCCTACCAGAAGCCAATTCAGGGCACCTACGATGATCAGTATCAAGGCCAATCTGTCAAGCGGTGTTCTATCCAATTTGAAAACAACTCCTTTGCTTGTTTTTGTGAATAAACAAATAATAAATTGCAGAAAATTTAATGGGTGTAAATTTATATTATTTGTTTATTTCTTAATTTATTATTTACTTGGTGGATATTATTAATTCATGGAATTATAAGTCACGAAACAGCCGCGCCTTAAAACATAAGGCGCGGTTTATTTAAACAACTGCCATTCCCAAAAAGAATGACGGTTAGTTTTTGATTTTGCCAAAATTATTACATCCTCTATATGTAATGATATTGCAGGAATTAAATATGCTCCATATAGTATACTATGAATGTAAAAAAAAATGGTGATTATATTATCAAATATTTATTATGCTCGTCACTTAAAAATTTTATAACTCAATTTATTTTGCCACTTTTGACTATATAATATAGTTTTTGCTTAGTAACTTACTTTCTATTTGTACATATAATATATATTGAAATAGGAATATCGTTTATATGCTATTGACATTTTTTAGAAAGAAGGGATGTGAGATTGGTATGCAATTCCTCAGTATAGGTGTAGCTGACAATGACGATATTGAACAGTATTTTTTAAGCAGGTTGAGCAATAGAAAAAATGATGGGACGGAATTTACTATAGATAGAATAAATGACGAAGGTACAACTTCTGTCATATGCAGCATAAATGATAAAGAAAAAAACAAAAAACCGGTCCAGTACTATAATTCATTAATAAATAATGTATCTACTATTCTGGCCGACTATATTGTAAGAAATTACGAGGAAAGGTTGATAAGCAGAATTATTAATACAAATTATTGTTATTTCAGTAATAATGAAAAGAAACAAATATATAATTCGGTAAAGAAAATACTTGACAATGAAGATAAAAATTTTGTTAACAACCTTTTTCAAATAAGACGGCGTAATATCATTATCAGAAAGCTGCTTGACTATTTTGAAAGCTCAAACAGCCTGATTTTAGACGGATTTGTAAATTTTAGGCTAAAGGATTATATAAAAGACTTGGAAGAAATAGTTGATAAAGCAGTTGACGGCTTCCTTATGGAAAGGGAATACAGGGAATTTATCAAGCTGCTCAGGTATTTTGTGGAAATACAAGAGCCAAAGTTCAATATTATCCATGTTAATCCTACATGTGACGGAAAATATGTACTGCTGGACCATAAAAAAAGGGAAATTGCAGGAGAATGTATAAGGGAGTTAATTGATGAGTTCCATGAAGGGGAAATAAGCTATGACGATTTGCTTGTAAGCTCGCTGATTACATTGGCTCCGGGAAAGGTTATTATACACAGGAGTCATTATTTTAAAAATAAAGAGCTGCTGGAGACTATTAAAAATGTTTTTGCCGGCAGGATTGCTATATGCAAAAAATGTGAGCTTTGCTCATTATGTTATGTAAATAATGAAATTAAAAAATAATTTTATCATATATATTGACATTATTTGTCGTAGTGATACAATATATTGTGTAGTGTCTATAAAGTATTGCTAAAATCAGACCGTTCTAAGCGATACTTTTAAAGGGCATACGATGGGATAGTTGATGTTATTTACAAAAGATAAAAGCATGGTTTACACATGATGAAAATGGTAATATACTAATGAAAAGGTTTATTTATCCGGGAAAAAAAGAGAGTCTCATATGCTCTCTTTTTTTCATATAAAATTAAGTTGAATAGTTTGGTTAATGAGGTTAGAATATATAGTAGGACTTAAAGGCAGCCGCCTTTAAGCCCTAATCTTATATAGGATTTGAGTTTTTTTGGATATTATCGGGTTTGTTGGCCCCAGTGGTACCGGTAAAAGTCACAGGGCATTGTGGGTTGCAAAGGAAAGAGGAATTGAATATATAATAGATGACGGCCTGCTGGTCAAAGGCAACAGGGTTATAGCCGGGATTTCTGCAAAGCGTGAGCCTACTCGCATAGGCTCTATAAAGAGGGCCTTATTTGTCCATAAGGACCATGCGGACGAAGTAAGGATGGCCTTAAGGATTTATAAACCGGAAGGCATACTTATCCTTGGCACTTCGGAGGGTATGGTGGACACTATTGCTAAAAACCTTGGCTTTCCTGCTGTAAGCAAAAGAGTTTATATAAATGAAGTAGCAGATGAATTCGAAATAAAAAAGGCACTTTCTACACGCATGGAGCAGGGAAAGCATGTAATACCCGTACCTACCTTTGAGATTAAAAAGGATTTTTCCGGTTATTTTTTGGATCCCCTTCAGATATTCAAGAGAAAGGGTATGGGAAAATATCAGCTTGTTGGAGAGAAATCGGTTGTACGGCCGACATTCAGCTATCTTGGAAATTATACAATTTCCGACTATACTGTTTACCAGCTTGTTGAGCATGTTGTAATGAGATTAAAAGGTGTACATAAAATTTCCCGTTTCAGGGTAGAAAACAGACCGGAAGGTATTATGATGGAAATGGACCTTGTATTGATATACGGGTACAAGATAAAGCCCCTCATTGAAAAAGTAAGAGCCGAAGCAGTAGAAGAAGTAGAAAGGCTGACGGCTTTGAATATCAGCAAAATGGATATAATTGTAAAAAGCCTTGTTCTTGAAGACAATCCCTCTTGATTAAAAAACACTGTTTTTAAAAACCTCAATTGATTCTCACCATTTTTCCGCTGTCACACTCTCAAAACCGCCTTTATGTTATGTAAAAAAGAATGTACATAAGCTAAAATATATGTAACCTTTGAACTGTACTGCCAATATAATGTTAATGTAAGTATTTTACCATAGGATAAAAAATGGGCGATTTACAAAAGGATTATGTAAAATGTTTCTAATATTATGTAACAAGGAGGTAAGTTTAATGGAAGATGTGAAAATTGAAGCAGGGCAGATCCAGCACCCGGAATGTTTTCCGCTACCCAATGAACTGGTTTGCATCCAGGTACCAAAAGTATTTGACCAAGTTGCTATAAGAGATTGTGTAAGCAGAACGGTAACTCTGCTGCCCGGGTCAGGTATAGTAAATCCAGTTTTTACCTTTGAACAAATTGATAATTTTGATATTTTGGAGATGAAGGTAATATCAAAAACTGATTCTGTAGCAAAGCCAGGGTTTAAAAAGCTCAAACTGTTTGTAAAAGTGGGTTACACAATTCACTATTCCGATGGGGTAAATGAGTTGACCCAAAACGACGAAGCCGGTTTTAACCTGACAATTAACGAGATTTACTGCCCGGGCTGTTTTGCCCAGATCGGAGTGATTTTCTATCCTGATGAATGCGGAAAGACCGGGGATGTGGATAAAACTATTATTAAAGTGGAAGCTATTTGTGAAGCCTTTAATGATATGATAAATCCGACAACTGGTGTTCTTACATTTGACATCGGATGCTTTTTTGTAGTTAAATGTGAATGCATTGTACAGCTTCTCATACCGGCATTCGGCTATTGTCCTGTTCCCCCTGAACAGCCGAATTGCATAACCCAGAATTGTACAACATTCTGTGACAAAACAAAAACACCATTCCCAACCTCATTCTTCCCTGACCAGAAATGGAACCCTCTTGATTGAAAATGCAGGGAAGTAAGGGTAAAGAGGAGTATTAATTTAACTCTTCAGGGATTTAAAATATGGAACTGTGCTTTAACCCCCCTGGTGCAGTTCCATATTTTTTAACTAAGGGAGATATCCAATGAAATACTATTACATTGTTTTACTGGCACGTTCCCAGGCTTTTTTACTGGAGCAGAGAATGAAGGCCGCCGGTATTCCATGTGAAATTGCATATATGCCAAGAGAGATCATGGTTGATTTATGTAACATGGGTATAAAAGTTGACAGCGTCAATCTAAACCTGGCCATAGCCGTTTTATCAAGGTCGGGATTATACGGATGGAAGGTTTTTGAAGAAACACTGTTTCCAGATAGGGCTGTGTATACATGTATAAGGGCACAAAAGTGAAATATCCGTTATTTATAAAAAAAAAGGGACCGTAATTATTTGTTACGGTCCTTTCTCTGTCCACCAATCCTCATTTTGCATATACCAATTAACGGTGCTCTTTAATCCTTCGTCCAGTGTTTGCCTGGGGCTCCACTTGAAATTGCTGATTGCCTTATAGCTGTTCAGCGCGTATCTCCTGTCGTGGGCCGGCCTGTCTTTAACCATCTTGATCAAGCTTTCGGGCTTTTTCAAAAGCTTTAATATCTTTTTCACAATATAAATGTTTGCTGCTTCCTCTCCTGAGCCTATGTTATATATTTCTCCGGGTTTTCCATAAAACAGCGCACGTATCAAAGCGGTGCAGTGGTCCTGGACATAAATCCATTCTCTTATATTTAAACCGTCCCCATATAAGGGTATGGATTCATTTTTCAATGCATTGGTAATACATTTAGGTATGAATTTCTCCGCATTTTGATAAGGCCCGTAATTGTTGCAGCATCTGGTGGTTATTACGGGTATGCCGAATGTCTTTCCATATGCCCTTACCATCAGGTCCGCACTGGCTTTGGAAGCCGAGTAGGGACTGTTCGGAAGAAGGTTTGATTCTTCCATAAAGAAATCTTTGCTGTTTTTTGTACTGCCGTATACTTCATCGGTCGAAACCTGGAGGAACCTGTTTTTCCTGCTGTACCTGCCGGTGCGCCAGTAATTTCTTGCACTTTCCAGCAAAGTCAGTGTGCCCATTATGTTTGTCTGGGCAAATAGGGAGGGCCTGTTAATGCTCCTGTCCACATGGCTCTCAGCCGCAAAATTCAAGATATGATTGGGCCTGTAACGTTTCATGACGTAATTTACGAGCTCATGATTACAAATATCTCCTTTGATGAAGTGATAACGCGGATTGTTTTTTAAGCTTGTTAAATTTTTGGTGTTTCCCGCATAGGTTAGCTTATCCATATTAACTACTATATAGTTTTTGTTACGTTTTATAAAATAATTTATAAAATTGCTTCCAATAAATCCACACCCGCCTGTTACTAAAATAACTCTCATCATTTTTACCTCCTATAGATATATTTCAGTGTTATCCCCCACAAAAAAGCTGATATCGGGTGATTGCTTTTTTAATCCTGTAATCCTTGAATTTTTTCCTATGAGACTGCTGCTTATTTTGCCTTTTATGTCCTTAAGCCGGGAGCCCTCCAGCAATATGCTGTTTTCAATGCTGCAATTGTTTATAAAAGTGTTATCGCCTATTGATGTATACGGGCCAATATAGGAGTTTAACAGTCTGCAGTTTTTTCCTATAATTACATAATTGCTTATTGTACTATTTTCTATTACATTGTTTTTAATAACTGCTTCATGCTTTACCGGGCCTGACAATACAAGCTCATTGGCTTTAAGCAGGTCTTTTAGTGTGCCCGTGTCTTTCCACCAGCCCTCTGTTATTTCAAAGGAGATGTTTTTCCCATTTTCCAGCATGGATTGGATAGCATCGGTGATTTCCAGCTCACCCCTTTTGGAAGGGGTAATTTGGTCTATTGCGGGAAAAATGTTTTTGTCAAACAAATATACACCTGTTATGATAAGGTTGCTTACATAGTTTGCCGGTTTTTCCAAAAGCCTCACTATCTTTTTGTTTTTAACCTCTGCAACTCCAAATCCGGAAGGGTCTTCAAGCTTATGAAGCAGAAGAGATGAATTGAAGCTGCTGCTGTCAAAATTTTGGATTATAGGGCCAAGCTCCATTGAAAAAAGGTTGTCACCCAAAAGCATAATAAATTTGCTGTTTTCAATAAAGTCCTGTGCCGTTTTTACAGCATGGGCAAGCCCCAGTGGGTATGACTGGTGGATATATGTTATATTGACATTCCATTTTTGGCCGTTTCCGATTGCCGCCATTATTTCGTCGGAAGTGTCACCCACAATAATACCGATATCCCGGATACCTGCATTTGCTATTTTCTCAATCAGATAAAATATTATGGGCTTATTGGCTATTGGTAAAAGCTGCTTTGGGCTTGAAAAAGTTATGGGCCTTAAACGTGTACCCGATCCCCCGCTTAAAATAAGTGCTTTCATGTTATACCTCCATTATTATGTCTACTAATATAATATTTATAAATGTGTATAAAAGTGCATTATCCGGCAGATGTTTTTATGTAACACTATTTTTTTAGTTACATAAAATATTAGTGGATAAAATATTAATGTTAAGGAGATTTTTATGAGACCGCCTTTTATAAGCTTTTTGACTTTTAACAGACTGGGTTTGACCGCACGTAACCTGCGTGCTCTATTAGATAATAATGAAGAGTTTGAGCTGCATATAATTGACAGTAATTCATCTGACGGGACATGGGAATACATTCAATCGGTAAACGATCCGAGAATTAAAGCAAAGTTGAGGATGCCCAATAATTATGGGCCAATATATGCGGTTAACCTAAACCTGACAAAAAGGGAGAAGGATCAATATTTTATTACTGTGGACAGTGATGTGAACGTAAAGACCAAAGGATGGATAAAACACTTTATGGATGTTTTTGATGCATTCGGCGATGTGGGGCTTTTAGGGGTTCCAAGAGGAAATCCCTATCCTAATTACCTGCCGGAGGTAATACCTTGCAGACAAAATAATATTAGTTATCTGAAACTTAAAAATGCAAACATATTGACCCCCATGGATTTTGTTCCGGGAAGCTTGCAATGCCTGCGCCCGGAGCTGATAGACGTAATGGGCTACTGGAATGAAGAATGCTATTATGGAGATGCGGAGCTTTCTGCAAGAATAACACATTATACCGGTTATAACGCAGGCTTTATTGAAACTGTAGAAATCGACCAGCTGCAGAGTATACCCTGCGAGGAGTGTACCGGCAAAAATTATTGCCGTTTTTTAGGCAGATTGGGTTATAACTGCTTTGTCGAGCATGCTGTGCGTTACAAAAATGAATTGTTTGCCGGGGCCTTTAGATGGAAGTTCATAGAATTTTTTGAAGAGCTGAAAAGCGGAAAAAGAACTGCCTACTGCGCCTCAATACACGATCCCCAGTCAATCAAGAGCCATGTATATAACCTTGAATGGGCACAGGAGAACTTCAACTATTACCTTGCAAATTCAAACTAGGGTGGAAAAATGAGGCCGCCCTTTGTCAGTTATGTTACCTGGAACAGGCTGGGATTAACAATAAAAAATTTAAATTCACTTTTGGATAATAAGGATGAGTTTGAGCTCCATATTGTTGATAATAATTCCGGGGATGATACATGGAAGTATATTTGCGGGCTTAAAGACAGGCGAATTAAGAGTAGGACAAGATTTTCCGTAAACAGGGGACAAATTTATGCGGTTAACTATAACCTGTCGAAAAGAAAGGAAGGCCAGTTTTTTATCACCATTGACAATGATGTCAATATAATCACCAAACCGTGGCTCAATAATTTTCTTGAGGCTTTTAACACATTTCCCGAGGCCGGGCTTCTGGGAGCCGTAAATAAGGATTATTATAAAAGGTATAAAAGTCCCCTGACCATCCATGAAAAGAACGGGTCAAGCTATCTGCAAATACACAAGGGGTATCTTGAGGGATGCTTCCAATGCTTTCGCCCGCAGGTTTTTAACCGGCTCGGTTACTGGTGTGAGGAAACATATATGGGTGATGTTGAAATGACTTACAGGGTTATGAATTACACACCCTTTACGGCAGGCTTTTTACCGTCAGTAGAAATCAGCCAGGACCAGGCTTTTAAATGCAGTGAATGCAAATACGCCAAACACTGCAGGATAAGAGATGATAATTATCCCGGATGTATTTCCTTAAGAGATAAGTATTATATTAATACACAATTTAAAAAAAAGTATAAGCTAAAGTATACAAAATATTTAGAGGAATTAACAAATGGAAAAAGAGGTCCATATTGCGCTTCGGTTCATGACGCCAAAGCAGATTGTACCCGCTGCAAAAATAGTATGGAAGAAAATTTTAACTATTATATAAGATTTTCAAATTAAGCAATATGTGCTGTAAAGGCACAGGATTATGCGAGGGTGATTTTTATGTTACAGCCCAAACCTTTTAAAGCACCTGTTTATATAACCGAACCGCTGCTGCCCCCAATAGGTGATACAGCCGCAATATTTAAGAAGATATGGGAAAGCAAGCAAGTTACAAATAATGGGATAATGTGCAGGACCCTTGAAAAAAAACTTGCAGATTTTTTGAAAGTAAAGCATTTATCCCTTTTTTCAAATGGAACCGCTGCCCTGCAAATAGCCTGCCGGGCATTAAACCTTGGAGGTGAAGTGATAACCACACCCTTTACTTTTGCCGCCACACCCCACGCATTGGCATGGAACAATATCAAACCCGTATTTTGTGATATTGAGAATGAAAGTATGAATATTGATCCCGGGAAAATAGAAGAGCTGGTAACAAAAGATACCGCTGCCCTTCTTCCTGTGCACGTTTTTGGCACTCCCTGTAATGTTGAGGCTATTGATAAAATTGCCCGCAGGCACCGTTTAAAAGTAATATATGATGCCGCGCATGCATTTGGAGTATCTATTGAAGGAAAATCCATAGGGAGCTTTGGAGATGCTTCCATGTTCAGCCTTCATGCCACAAAGGTTTATAACACCATAGAAGGGGGAGCGTTAGCCTTTGGTAAGCAGGACTTGAAAATACGGGCGGATATTCTTAAAAATTTTGGGTTTAGAAGCGAATCAGATGTGCAGGAGCCGGGTATAAACGGCAAGCTCAATGAGCTGCAATCTGCAATCGGAATACTGCTGCTGGAGAAAATCGGAAGGGAAATTGAGGCAAGAGGAAAAATAACAAATATTTACAGAAATATTTTAAAGGGCATTGGAGGAATTAAATTTAACAGGGACATACCCGGTGTAGTTCATAATTATTCATATTTTGTAATAAGAATAAATAAAGGGGAATATGGTTTAACAAGGGATGAAGTATATGAAGAATTGAAAAAGTATAACGTGTTTTCCAGAAGGTATTTTTATCCTCTGTGCAGCAACTTCAAATGCTACGGCTCACTGCAAAAAAGACCCTTGAGTGTTGCCCAAGCAGTGTCGGAAGAGGTGCTTGCCCTCCCCCTGCACGGCAGGATGGATACAGCTTTTGCAGAGAGGATTTGCAGCATTATCAGCTACATTAAAGGAAGGGCCCATAAGCTTTAATATATAAGAATTTCAGGTAAAGAGCATGTTCCATAAAAAAATCATAATGAAAAACGCTTATATGGAAAAAAATTCAAACTCAATATCAAGGGGGCAGGAGGATGAGGGATGTTATAATTTACGGTTCGGGAGGGCTTGCCCGGGAAGTGGTGCAAATATTGGAAGATATAAATTCCCTGAAAAAAAAATGGAACATTATTGGGTACCTGGATGATATAACTGAAAATCCGGGCGGGTGTGTAAACGGATATGAAGTACTGGGGACACACGAAAGGCTTGAAGCTTTTTCACCGGGTGCAAATGTTATAATTGCAGCAGGTGCACCGGCTGCCAGGGAAAAGATGCTGGGTAAAATAATCAGGTATTCACCCAGGTTCCCTGTGGTCATACATCCCACATGCAAAATATCGAAGGGAACAAGCATTGGAGAGGGGACAATACTTGGGATAGACAGTATTGTTTCCGTTAATGCATCACTTGGAAGGCATGTTTTTATAAATATGAGAGCTGTTATAGCACATGACGCAAAAATAGGGGACTTTTCTTCCTGCCTTGTAAACAGCATAATAGCAGGTAATGTTACTGTGGGGAAAAAAGTCATTGTAGGCTCCAATTCAGTTATAATGGAAAAAGCCAATATAGGCGACGAAGCCAGAATAAGCATGGGAGCGGTAGTCGGTTCGGATGTTCCCGCCCTCCATGCAGTCATGTGCAGGCCGTCAAAAATTATGAATTTTGATTCTTAGTCAATAAAAATTTTCTAAAAAATTGCCATAAATTGTTGCAATTTTCCTTGGTTTTTTATACAATATTGTATGGAGAAAATTAAATAAGGTTACCATGATTCCCTGGTGTTGACGCACCAGAGAATTCATGCAGGTAGCTAAGACCTACCGCACAAGCAGCTTAATAGCTGCCACAGTAACCTTGAATGTTAATTATAAAACATTTTGCTCAAATTTTCAACGGCATTCTAAAAGGTACATGTGTGGGTAGAGATAACCTGCGCGTGTGCCTTTTTTAATTTTCTCCTTCAATAATAAAGTTGGAGGGGAATATATATGGACGGCAAAAAAGAGGATAAGGGCTTTGGGGAATTC
>JANQLN010000084.1 GCA_028280575.1 Clostridia bacterium | reverse complement strand
TTTTCGGCACCAGGGAATCATGGTAACCTTATTTAATTTTCTCCATACAATATTGTATAAAAAACCAAGGAAAATTGCAACAATTTCTGGCAATTTTTTAGAAAATTTTTATTGACTAACAGACCACTAGGAATCAAAATTCATGATTTTTGACGGCCTGCACATGACTGCATGAAGGGCGGAAACATCCGAAACGACTACCGCTCTTCCTTCTATGGTGTTATAAACCTTTGTGGCATGAAGGCCGAACATTTTTCAATAGCCTCAACATTAAATTTAACTACTTTACTTATAAAAACCGCAAGAACGATTAAAATATTTTTCTGATATATAGTATAATGGATGATGGAGGTGTATTATGCATACAAACATTGAGATTATATCTCAAGTCATAGATTATATTGACGACAATTTGGACGGGGATTTGCGGCTTGATACTATAGCTGAGATTTTTGGATATTCAAAATACCATCTCCACAGGATGTTTTCTTTCATCACAGGCATGCCGCTTAACTCATATATTAAAAGACGCAAGCTTACAGAGGCTGCAAGGGCTTTGGTGAAAACGGAAAAATCCATTATCGACATCGCCCTTGACGCGGGTTATGAATCACAGCAGGCTTTTACAAACAGCTTTAAAAAGATTCATAAAAAAAGTCCGGATAAATACAGAAAGAAAAACAACTTCATGCCTATCCAGCTGAAATACCAGGTGGATGAAAATGCCGAACTTAATGGGGATAGAGTAATGGATGTCAAAGAGGTTGACGGAGAAGAAATCATAATAATCGGCTACATGGCAAATACGGCAAAAGGCTTCTGGGTAATTGGCCCCTGCCATGGCAAGCTCAACAAGGTATTGGATGATATTAAAAACAGAGTGGATTCAAATTGTATAATAGGACTTAATGATTATACAAGCTTTAGCCTAGAAGATGAGCAATTGGCATATAATTATTATGCGGCAGTCGAGGTATCGTCTACCGTAAGCTTGCCTGACGGAATAACATCAAAAATCATGCCGCCTTCAAAATATGTAGTCTTTTCATTTTTTGGTAATAAAAAAGCTTCCACAAAGAATATTTCAATGTATATATATGAGAAATGGTTTCCGCAGAGTACATATAGGTTTAATGAAGATGCAATGTATGATTTTTTAAAGTACGGTGAGGAGATTAATGAAAAGGGGCAGAGCAAGATAGAGTATTGGGTACCTGTGACATAGGAGGTAATTATGAAAACAATATTAGATAAGATGATGCAAAAGACTGATATGGAAGTTATTGTTCAAGATACGATTAATGATGACGGCAATATTGCTTTGTTAATTGACACAATAAAAAATGAAAAGGGAAGCATTAAGTTTGGATGCGAAAAAGCTCTGCGTATAGTAAGCGAAAGACATCCGGAATTAATCTATCCAGACTTTGATTTCTTTGTGGAGCTTATGGATTCGGAAAACAGCTTCTTAAAATGGGGAGCTATTTTAACCATAGCCAACCTTACAGCTGTGGATAAAAATGGGAAATTTGAGGCAGCCTTTGAAAAATACTATTCTTTTATTAAAGGACCACAGATAGCCGCAGCAGGCAATGTGATAGGAAGCAGTATTAAGATAGCGGAAAATTTGCCGGAGCTTACTGACAGAATAGTGGATGCAATATTAAAAGTGGATGACGCGACTTATGTATATAAAGGAGAAGTATCATCTGAGTGCAAAAACGTAGCTTATCAGGAAGCAATCAATGCTTTTTATATGCTCTATGTCAAAACATCACGTAAGAAGGAAGTCATGGATTTTATAGCAAGGCAATTAGACAATACAAGAGCAAAGGCAAGTGCCGCCGCTCGGAAGTTCATGAAAAAGTATTCGGATTAGTAACTGTTATTTAATATCCAAATGTGTTATACCAATTGGCAGATGAATTTGAACTATTAACATCATATTAAAGCACATCAGAATAATTTGATTTACGTAATTTTGTCAAAAAATATGCTGTTCAGAAGTAGCTAAAATAGACGCTTGTGAGAATATTTCTTGATACCTCTGTGTTGATTGAATATGTTTAAAGGTAATAAAACAGAACTCCTGGAGGAGAGTTTTCAAAAATATGTAAAGTTTCTACAAAGACGCTTCGTTATTATGCCGAAATAGGGTACATGCCTGTGCAGCTATGGGAGATGGGGGAAATGTGATTTATTTTAATAAAAAGAAAAAAATAGTAGTTTCTATTGCTTCTCTTTTTGTAAAAAATGCTAAAGATAGAATAGAACTTATAAAAGAATATATTGAACCAATATTTTAATATATAATTATACATGAACAATATTTCAATTAAGAAAGGGGAGGAAAATGTGGACATAATGAAGCTGTTAGGTGTAAAAAAAGTAATAATATAAATGGAGGGGAGATTTAAATGGCAAAAAGAAATCGATATGCTTGGACATGGAAGATAAAAGAGGAATGTTTGGATGAATATGTTAAAATGCACCTGGACCCCTGGCCGGAAATAATGGAAGAACACACAAAGGCAGGAATAAGGAATTATTCAATTTTTCAAAATGGCAACCAGTTTTTTTACTGTTTTGAGTGCGATAATATAAAAAATGCATTTGAATATCTCGGGAAAAGTACACCATGTAAGAAATGGAATGCTATTACCAGTAAGATGGTGGAAGGATCATTTGACCTGGAAGAAGATGAGCCTATTAAGTTTATGAATGAAGTGTTCTATTTGGATTAACATTAGGCTTATAAAAGCTTAAAGAATGTCCCGCGGGTAATTTTAAGACTTTGCAAAAACGGACTGTACCGGTTACCCGCTTCCGGACAGACTGCAGCAGCATTATTGCCTCTTATATTCTATCAGCCGCTTCGCTAATAGAGTCCGATGAAGTATTACGTGTTTTTAGCTGCGGTCTTAAATCTGTCAGCTATTATTTGCCATCACAACTTCCAATGCACAATAAACTTATAAAATATGAATTGCAAGTGATCATATGGGTTTGATTAAAATATTTGTGGATTATAGAATATATTTTCTGTATAATAAGATCATGATGAAGCACCTGCAAACCTTCAAAAGACAATAGAATTTGATTACATGTTGAATTTAGTATATACTTATTTTAAAATATATTTGAAGAAGGTGAATATTCATGTCAAAAAAAGAGAGTAAGGACAAATCTTATTGGTTTGCTACACTTAGGCTGTTGGGAATAGTTCTGGCGTTATGGGCTATTGTTTCACTAGGTGCAAGCATAGTCTTTGTTGAAGCCCTTAATAAAATTCATTTGGGCGGATATCCTTTAGGCTTTTGGTTTGCTCAGCAGGGATCAATTTATGTTTTTATAATTCTTATCTTTACTTACACTTACTTCATGGGGAAAATTGACAAAAAATACGATGTTCACGAAAACTGAAAAGAGGGGGGGTAACTAGTTAATTATGGGTCTTCAAACAACAACTTATATTGTAGTAGGTATTACTTTTTTGCTGTACATTGGCATAGCTGTCTGGTCACGTGCCAAATCAACAAGTGATTTTTATGTAGCAGGCGGTAAAATTAATCCCATTGCCAATGCTATGGCGACAGCTGCCGACTGGATGTCCGCTGCATCATTTATTTCAATGGCCGGTATGATATCCATTATGGGCTATGGCGGCGGTGTTTTCCTGATGGGATGGACAGGAGGCTATGTATTATTAGCCATGCTGCTTGCACCATATTTAAGAAAGTTTGGAAAATTTACCGTTCCGCAGTTTATAAGAGACAGGTTTTATTCCAAATCGGCTTCCACTGTAGCGGTTATTTGTCTGTTGGTTGCATCACTGACATATATTATCGGACAAATGACAGGAGTCGGTGTTGCTTTCTCACGTTTTCTGGAAGTGTCAAGCAGCAGCGGTATATACATAGGAATGGCTGTTGTTTTTGCATATGCTGTTTTGGGGGGCATGAAGGGCATTACATACACTCAGGTTGCTCAATATTGTGTGTTAATAATGGCTTACATTATACCGGCAGTATTTATTTCACTGCAGCTTACGGGAAATCCTATACCACAGCTTGGTCTGGGTTCAAAACTTGTAGGGTCGGATACTTTATTACTTACCCGGCTTGATCAAATCATTACTGATCTTGGTTTTAAACAGTATACAACTAGTGTAGCGGGCACAAAGCTCAATATGGTGCTCTTTACTCTATCACTTATGATAGGTACTGCCGGTTTGCCTCATGTTATTGTCAGGTTTTTTACAGTTCCTACGGTAAAAGCGGCTCGGCAATCTGCCGGTTGGGCACTGATATTTATTGCTTTGCTTTATACAACTGCACCTGCCGTTGCAGCTATGGCAAAATATAACCTTCATACTACCATTGCTCCCGGAATTGAAAAAAATATGAGTGTCTTTGAGCCGGAATCAAGTCTTGAAGCGGAAAAACGCCCTGATTGGATGAAGCGGTGGGAAAACACAGGACTTTTAAAATGGGAAGATAAAAATAATGATGGACGTATACAGTATTATAATGATAAAACTACTGATAAAGAAGTTTTGGATAATGCAAAAGAAGCAGGCTGGCAAGGCAATGAGTTATCGGTTAATGCTGATATCATAGTACTTGCAAATCCCGAGATAGCAATACTTCCTAATTGGGTAATCGCACTGGTTGCAGCCGGAGGACTTGCTGCTGCACTTTCTACTGCTGCCGGTTTGCTTATGGTAATTTCATCTGCCATTTCTCATGATTTGGTGAAAGGTATTATTAAACCCAATATGTCTGATAAACAGGAGTTGTGGCTGGGGAGAATTGCCATGGCTCTATCAATAGTTTTTGCAGGATGGTTAGGCCTTAATCCGCCGGGATTTGCAGCAGGGACTGTGGCGCTGGCCTTTGGCATAGCGGCAAGCACTTTATTCCCTGCACTGATGATGGGTATTTTCTCCATAAAGATGAACAAGGAAGGTGCAATTGCAGGTATGCTGTCAGGTCTTTTGGTTACCTTGTTTTATGTATTTGCACACAAAGGCATCTTTTTCATTCAAGGTACTCAATATGTAGATTTGATTGGCGGACCAAACAGCTTTTTTGATATTTCTCCGGAAGCCTTCGGTGCTGTCGGCGCTGCTGTAAACTTTATTGTTGCCTTAGCTGTCAGCAGGTTTTCCAAGCGGCCGCCGGTTGATGTGCAGGAGTTGGTTCAATCTGTTCGCATACCCAGAGGCTCAAAGAAAATTAAGGGCAGCCATTAATTTAGCAAAGATATTAAGAGTGATGTAGATAAAGAATACTCTTTATCTACACCGCTATTATAAAAGGAATATAGCCTTATGAATAATATATTTACTGTAATAAGCTGGATGATGTTTATAGGTCTTATCGCAATATCTTATTTTTGGCTGAGAAGAGCCTGGCTTATTGGTATTAAAAAAGACTACTCTTACGTTGCCTTAAAGCAAGGCCTTCCTCCGGAAAATCCGCAACGTTATGCCGTGTTTTCCGTAGCTATAAATCTTATATCAGGTTTGGTCCTGGTAACAGTTATTTTGCTGGTATCAATTATCGGATTAAAATATGATGCATGGACATCAATTTCCGGAACAACAATTTGGATGAAGATTTTTTCCGAGTTCATATTAAGCAGACATGCACATATGAAAAAGAAGCCGTAAAAAATAATGGATATGTGTTGGAATAGGAAAAGACTGTTTGGGTTAATAATCATGACCTGATAAAAAAGTTACAGGATGAAGCTATGATGTTTAAGAAGATTCAAAAAAAATTGACACAAAAAAATAACTTAAGGGATGGGACTGCAAATGCACGGATATGCGTTGACATGCACTGCCATTCAACATTTAGTGACGGGGTATTACAACCGGAACAAATAGCAAAAAACCTGTATGATTCCGGAGTTAAATATGCTGCGCTTACCGACCACGATTCCCTGGAGGGATTGATTTCATTCCGGCAGGCACTCACGAAATTCGGCATTGGCTTTGTTTCCGGAATTGAGATAACTACAGAGCATGATGACAATGTAATACATTTATTGGCATATGGATTTGATCCCAATTGCCCTGAGCTTAACTCCATGTTAGGTAAGAAAAACAACAACGGCGTATCCGCATATGAAACACTGCAAAGCTTTCTGAATGCATCTGAAGTCATAAAAATCATTCATGGCTGCGGAGGCATAATCTCATTAGCACATCCTTTGCAGACCGAACCGGATATTGAAAAGCTTTATATATTGGTTAATGGACTGAAAAAACTTGGATTAGATGGAATCGAGGCAATCTACGGACCTAATTCTCCTGATGATGAAAGAATATTACTTGAGATTGCAGCTAAACTGAATCTTGTTGTAACGGCAGGAACGGATTACCATACGCCAAAGGAAACCGAACCGGGCATATCAATAACCGCAAATCAATGGAATTTGTTTCGTGATGCACTGTTGAAAGCTTCATCCAGGTTTATTGAACGTACGGCCATAAAACCGTCACAACTTTCTAAAAAACAAAAAAATCAATGGTTTTCATTTATTATGGATATATTCCTGCCGGCATTTTTCTCCCTGGCATTATTCATTTTTGCATTATTTTTGTTTCTATTGCCATATTTTGAAGAAACCTTGCTGGAACGGAAGCGCGAGAATATCCGTCAACTGACTCAAGTCGCCTGGGGTGTACTTAATGAAGCTAATGAAGAAGTGAAAAACGGACAAGTCACCTTAGAACAGGCCCAGACTCTGGCTAAAGACCGTATAGCAGCAATGCGCTATGGCATTGACAATAAGGATTATTTTTGGCTGCAGGATACTTCACCGCGAATACTCATGCATCCTTACAGGACAGATTTGAACAACCAGGATGTATCGGAATTCCAGGATGCACAAGGCACTAAAATATTTGTTGCATTTTCAGATCTTGTAAAGGAAAAGGGAGAAGGATACGTAAGTTATGTGTGGCAGTGGATGGGTGATACCGACCGGATGGAGCCAAAAGAATCTTATATAAGATTATATGAGCCGTGGGGATGGATTATTGGAACAGGAATATATATTTACGATGTTCAAGCTGAAATAGCCAATTTGCGCAGCCATATAGTAAAAATATCATTTGCCATCATAGGCATTGTAGCAGTATTATTGCTTTATTTGATTCGGCAAGGTATGCTTCTGGAAAAATCACGCAATGAAGCCGAAAAATTACTAATTGAATCGGTAGACCGATACCAGGCTTTAAGTGAAGCTGCAACGGAAGGTGCTTTGTTTGTTTATGACGGACGATGCAGATATGCAAACACAGTGGTATATGAATTGCTGGGATGCACATCGGATAAAATTGAACTGCTTAACATGAATGATGTTTTTCCTGATGTAAAAGCAAACAGGGAATGGCTGGATTTTCTGTCTGCAGGCCATATAGGCGATGCACCTCAAATATTCAATGGCGTCATAAGGCGATGTGACGGCACTATGTTAAGCTGCAGCCTGTCTGTTAAAAACGGATTGAATAATCCGGAAGCCGGCTTCATGATCCTTGTAAGGCGCTCAGTCGATTTAACCGAACACACAGGTGCTCATGTAGCACTCAACCGGCTCTTGCATATCCCCAGCAGTATAGCTTCGGACCTGGCCGATTCCATAAAAAACGCTTACCAGGTGAATGAAGTTGCACTTTTGTGCAAAAAAACATCCGGTCTTGTTGTTTCACTACTAGAAAATGCAACTTCTTCAATTGCAATATCCTATATGATTTCAGTAATATCAGATTTGGTCACGCAAAAAATTATTGAGCTCAGTATTGATAAGATTGGAAAGCCGCCCGTACCTTTTGCATTTTTGGCATTGGGAAGCCATGGGAGACAATCACAAACTCTTTTCAGTGACCAGGATAATGCAATTGTTTACCGGTTGACCGGTGAAGAAAATGAGAAAGCCGCTCAGGAATACTTTTTGAAACTGGCAGCAATTGTATGTGATGCATTAGAGCTGGCAGGATTCCATAAATGCATAGGGAAGAAGATTGCCAGTAACCCCAAGTGGTGCAAGCCTTTACCTGTCTGGAAGTCATACTTTGAAGAATGGATTCGCAATTCTGAACCGCAGCAGGTTGTTGAGTTCAGTATCCTGTTTGATTTTCGTACGGTTTCCGGAAATCCGGAGTTGGCATCGGAGCTGCGTAAATTTATCTATTCTGAAATTCATGACACACCGTTTTTTTTATCTCAAATTGCACAAAATGCCTTGATTTTTAAAACGCCAATGCGTTTGTTTGGTAATATTATGACATCAGGCGGGAAAAACCATCCGGGGCGAATAGATGTTAAAACACCCGCAATGGCAATTGTCAGCTTTGCACGTTTATATTCCTTGAAAAACAAAATCCAGGAATCAAATACACTGCTTCAGCTTGACGCAATCAAAAGCCTGGGAGTTATTTTGGACTCTAAACACCGGGATATTGTTACTGCTTATGAGACTTTGATGCGGTTGCGTTTATGGAATCAGGCCCTGTCAATCAAAAACAATCAGCAATTGGACAACTGGATTGATCCAAACCAATTAAGCGATTTGGAGGAAGTTGTTCTTAGGGAGTGCTTTAAGGAAATAGACGAATTACAAGGATTGATACAGCGTGATTTTTTGGCCTGATGTTATGAATGAATCAAAATCGATATAAGATTTTCTTGATAAACTTCAGCAAAGCGGAATAAAGGTATGAAAAGCTGCGTGCAGGACCTTGCATCAATATCTTTATTTGTAATCCTATGAAATGAATACGGCTGTCAAAGCAAAGGCTTATTTTCTGACACTATTTTCAGGAATTTTTTTCAGTAAGTATTTCTACTGTTTTAAATTTCCTGTTTTTTTGTTTTTACCAATCGGTCTGTTTTATAAACATTATAATATATCTAATATGACGACTTATTGTCATATTAGAATTCACTTTAAGACTGTTCAATACAGGTAATGTATACTCAAAGGATTTGAAAGGTGATGGGACAGCCTTTAATTGAGAATGTCTTACTATGCAACATCGGAAAATGGATATTATGGAATGAATAAATAGTTCATTTATGATATGTTACAAAAGCGTAGAAAAAGTTAAAGGAATGTAAAGAAAGTACTATTGTTATCCCATCGTAATTGTTTTATAATCTATTCATACTTAGGATAGAGTACTATATGAAACGGCCATAAGGCTTAGAATTATAAAAATACATATAGCAAATAATTGTAAAGGGTTTCTCAAAAAATTTAGAAAATTTTATTAGATAAAGAATTTACATGGCCGCTGGAGTGATAGCTTTAGCTGATATAATACATCATGGTGGATCAGGAAAATGTATCTTAAAAAATGTACATTTAGCTTCATTTGGTTAAGTAGCTGCATTAATTACAAACTTATTAAAAAGGAGGAATTAGTATGAAGAGAGGCAAGCTGTTTTTTACCGTATTTATTATTCTGGCTGTTGCTATGCTGTTTACCGCAGTCGGCTGTGGGGACAACGGACAGGATAAAGTGGTAGACAATGAGCAGGTTGGAAAAGATGGGACGGCAAAGATTGAGAGTAATGGAGGCGCTAAGGATGAAGGGGAAGAAAGTAAGAAAATCGATCCGTTTGGAAAATATGATCCCCCCATTGAGGTGACTTTTGTAAGAAGAACTGATGATGCTCTGGAGTCTAATGTCTTGTCCAGGCTGGAGGGTGAAACCATAGATGAAAACCTCTACACAAGACTCTATGAAGAACGGTTGGGTATTAAAGCACGATACCTCTGGATTGCCAAGGGACAAGAGCAATACCAGCAGAAGTTCAATGTTGCTATAGCTTCAGGAGATATTCCCGATATCGTTAATGTGAATCTTACCCAATTAAAACAACTGGCTGAGAATGACTTGATTCATGATGTATCAGCTATAATGGAATATACTTCTCCCCTTTGCAATGAAATTATACATAGTACAGGAGATGAACCTTTTATGGCTGCTACCTTTAACGGCAAGCTGTTTGGTATCCCGCAAGTGGGCTCCGGCAAAGGAGCAGCACATCTTATATGGCTCCGTACCGATTGGTTGGAGAGATATGGGTTGCCTGCCCCTAAAACCATGGATGATTTATTTAATATCATCAAAACTTTTGTGAAAAGTGACCCGGATGGGAACGGAGAAGATGATACCATTGGTTTGGCAATATCCAAAGAACTGTGGAACGGATATGCCGGATTGGAGGGATTCTTTAACGGCTACCATGCATATCCGGCAATATGGATTGAGAAGGAGGGGCAGCTGGTATATGGAAGCATCCAGCCCGAAATGAGGCAGCCTCTAGTGAAACTGGCGGAAATGTACAGGGAGGGATACCTGGATAAAGAATTTGCAGTTAAGGACGGCGGTAAAGTAGCAGAAGCTCCTGCCTCCGGTCGCAGTGGAGTACATTATGGCCAGCAGTGGAATTCCTTGTGGCCCTTACAAGCTAATAGGGATAATGATCCCAAAGCAGACTGGAAGGCATTCCCCATCGTTTCGATAGATGGTGAGCCTGCTTATAACCAAATTCCAATGGGCAGCTCGGGCTGGTATGCTATCAGCAAGAATATGAAACATCCTGAAGCATTGATGAAAATGTATAACCTATTCATGGAGAAGAACTATGATAAAGATAAACAGGAATATAGCATATATGCAAATAATTCTAATGCAGAAGGTATTTGGAAACTATCCCCTGTCATAACCGGTAATGGTGAAGGTGAAAATTACTGCCTGGAAATCTGGAGAACTATTAAAGAACCTTTAAAAACTGGAAATCCGGAGGGGTTATGGGGTGAAGCCAGAGCCAACTATGGTTTTGTCAAAAGATATTTGGATGGTGACGATGGCTACTGGGGATGGAATGGAACGAAAGGTATAGAAGGTTCATGGTCGATTATAAACCAATATAACAAAAATAACCTGTTCTTGATGGAGAGTTTTATCGGAGCTCCCACTCCCACCATGGTTGATAAGATGAGTACATTGAACAAAATGCAGCATGAAATATTGATTAGAATAATTATGGGGGAATCATCTATAGAAGAATTCGATAAATTTATAATTGATTGGAATAAACTTGGTGGAGAGGCTATTACCCAGGAGGTTAATGATTGGTATCAATCTACAAAATAACAAACTATGAATTGATTAGAGGAGGATGAAAAAATTTTCATCTTCCCTCTATCCTATATTATGGTCTATGGAGAGGAGTAAATCCATTGTTTAGACATTTTAAAGGGTCAAAAAAGCGATCGCGTGAAACCATTCTCCGGGAGCTGCCCCTGCATTTGATGGTCCTGCCGGGTCTGCTAATCATTTTATTGTTTAGCTATGGCCCGATGGCTGGGATTATCATTGCTTTTCAGAAATTCATACCGGCCAAAGGATTGTTTGGTGCGCAAAAATGGGTAGGGTTTGAAAATTTTATATATGTATGGAATATGCCTGATAGTCTGCAGGTATTATGGAATACAATTATCATTGCATTCTTTAAAATTGTTACAGGACTCATTGTTCCCTTGACTTTTGCAATACTAATTAATGAGGTCCGCAAAACGATTCTAAAAAAGACGGTGCAGACCCTGATCTACCTCCCTCATTTTTTATCTTGGATTATTTTGGGAGGTATATTGATTGATGTTCTATCTCCCTCTAACGGGATTGTAAACAAAGCATTAGGGTTAATTGGCATAAAACCAATTTTTTTCCTGGGAGACAATGCCTGGTTCCGTATTACACTGATTGTCACAGATATATGGAAGGGATTTGGATTTGGAACAATTGTATATTTATCTGCAATTACAGTAATTGATCCAAATTTATATGAAGCATCTATAATTGATGGTGCAAATCGTTGGAAACAGACCTGGCACATTACGCTTCCCGGCATGCGCATGGTAATTGTTCTGCTTATGTTACTAAGCCTGGGTAATGTATTGAATGCAGGATTTGACCAGATATTTAACCTGTATGGTCCCATTGTATATGAGACAGGGGACATTATTGACACACTGGTCTATCGTATTGGTTTGATTAACGCTCAATTTGGTGTGGCTACGGCTATTGGATTGTTCAAATCGGTTGTCTCTTTTATTTTTATATCGGTTTCCTATTTTTTAGCTTATCGATATGCTGATTACCGTATATTTTAAGGAGGAAGAATTTGATGATAAAGGATTCAAGGGGAAGAAAAGTATTTTTGATTACAAATAATATTTTCCTTATTGCAGCATCGCTGCTTTGTTTATTGCCGATTATACATATTGCGGCTGTTTCTTTTAGTTCAAGTTCGGCAGCAACAGCCGGTCTTGTAAGACTATGGCCGGTTAATTTTACATTGAATTCTTATGATTATGTTTTCAAACGGGTAGAGTTCTGGAGATCCATGGGTGTTTCCTTAAGACGTATCACTTTGGGAGGAAGCATCAATATGCTGCTGACCATAATAATTGCCTATCCCCTTTCAAAGGAGAACAGGAGCTTTCCGTTTCGTACATTCTATGTATGGCTTTTTTTTATCACAACCCTATTTAATGGTGGTTTGATTCCTGGTTATATGCTTATCAATAGAATCGGTCTTATTGATACTATATGGTCTTTGATATTACCGGGAGCTGTTCCGGTATTCAACGTGATACTGCTTTTAAATTTCTACCGGCAAATTCCCAAAGAACTCGAGGAAGCCGCTTTTATTGACGGTGCGAACCACTGGGCTACTTTGTGGAGGATTTATGTACCTACTTCGGTACCGGCACTGGCTACCCTTACGCTTTTTGCATTGGTTGGTCACTGGAACAGTTGGTTTGATGGTTTGATATACATGAATCGGCCTGAACATTATCCCCTGCAGAGCTATTTGCAAACAGTGGTTATTCAGCGGGATTTATCACTGGTCGGAGATGATGAATGGAAGGACTTGATGGAGGTTTCGGACCGAACCGTTAAAGCTGCTCAAATATTCCTGGGCGCTCTTCCTATCCTATCGGTTTATCCATTCTTGCAGCGGTATTTTGTAAAGGGAATTGTTCTGGGAAGTATAAAAGGTTAATGGATTTTAAGGTATAAAGTTTGTGCGCCCGGTTTTTCAAATTTGTTTTTTTATGATTTATTTAGTATAATGGCACTACTGGATTTCCTGGAAGGGTGCGATGAAGATGCATAGAAATATGAAGGTATCGGTTTTTCATAAGCTCTTTTTTGTTTTTCTGGCTGTTATTGTAACCTTCTATGGTGTTTCTTTATACGCCAATATACAAGGAGCCAAGCACTTGGAACAAGAGGTATCTCGGTCCACATTGGACAATATCCGTTTTTTTTCAAGGACTCTTGAAGGGGACATCTTAAGAATTAACGAGGCTAAGAAACAGTTCATCAATGACTATGAACTGCAGAAACTAAGCATTGCTGCAAATACAATGACAGACTATCAAAAGATTCATCTCATACAAAATCTACAGCACCGTCTTATTGAGTTAAAGATGAGCAGCAGTTACATATCAAACATCGATGTCCACATTCCCATTTTGAACAGAACAATATGCAGCGATTCATCTATCAGTAATTTACAGCCCGAAAAGTATGTATCTGTATTTAAAGCATTTAATAATGACAAAGGATTGATTATATCAAAGGATGGTGAGCTTTATCTAAATTTGGCATATCCATATGGAGAATATACAGAGAAGGGAAGTCGTCTGCCACTTTACATTGTTACAATTAAATTATCCAAAGATAAATTGTACCAACAACTTTTTGATGTTTTCAGCAGTACCGAAGGAGGTACGGTATTGTTTGAAAATAGGGGCAGTTGGGCATTAGCAACCGATTTTGAGATGTGGAATGAGTTAAAAGATTTTTTTATCCATCCGGATATTATTAAGCCTACCGATGAAAAAATAGTGAATAAAATTAGAGTGAATAATGAAGAATTATGGTTAATGGGAAGCTATTCCAATTATTTGGGTATTTATTTTTTTACCTATATTCCCACCAGGATAGTATTGCGCTCCTATACCCACTTCAGACACTGGGTTTGGTATCTGTCGGTGTTTTCAATCTTGATGGTTCTTTTGTACAATTTTTGGATACGCCGGCTTTTTGCAGTTCCTTTAAATAAGTTTGTGATTGCCTTTAAAGAGGTAGAGGAAGGGAATCTGGATTTTTGTATCCAGCATAGAAGCAATGATGAGTTCCGATACCTGTATGGTCAATTCAATATTATGATAGATAAGCTTAAAGATTATATTCAGCAAATCTATATTCAGCAAATACAGATGCAGCATGCTGAGCTCAAACAACTTCAGTACCATATAAAACCCCACTTCCTATATAACAGTATTTTTTTAATATACCGTATGGCCAAAGATAATGAATGTGAAAATATTGAAAGGTTCTCTTTACACCTGGGAAATTACTATAAATTCATTACACGAAATAAATCGGATGAGATTCTTTTTATAGATGAGATAGAGCATGCCAGGGCCTATGTAGAAATTCAAAGCATTCGTTTTGCTAATCGCATATTAGTATCCTTTGGTGATATTCCTCCGGGATTGGAGGAGTTTAGGATACCTTTCCTAATTGTTCAGCCTTTAATTGAAAATGCTTATCAGCACGGTTTAAAATCGGTTGAGAGAGATGGAAAAATTAGTGTACGCATTAATACGGAAAGGAATTTTCTCCATATCACCATAGAAGACAATGGCATTGGCATGCAGGAAAAAAAGCTTTGTGACCTGCAAAAAAAACTCAACCATGATAAAAGCAGTCAACAGTTGACAACAGGACTGGTAAATGTCCACCAGCGCTTAAGAATCAAATATGGTTCCGGAAGTGGCATTCGAATATCCCAGGGGGCTATGGGCGGTACCTGTGTAATTATAGATATTAATATGGGGAGGCAATAGTATGTACAGCTTATTAATTGTGGATGATGAACCTATTATTGTAAATAGCCTGTATAATTTATTTAAGCATTCCGAGGAATTTAATCTAAATGTATATAAGGCTTATTCCGGCAGTGAGGCTATGGAGAAATTGAAGAAAATAAAGATCGATATTATTATAACAGACATATGCATGCCTAAAATTGACGGGATAAAGTTACAGGAGGAGATTGTACAACATTGGCCCCGCTGCAAGGTGATACTTCTTACGGGATATGATGACTTTAATTATGCACAAGGGGCTATTCGAAAAGGCGGAGTAGACTATGTATTAAAAATTGAAGGGGATGAGGTTATATGCGAGGCAATAAAAAAAGCTATTGAGAAGATTTCTGAGGAAGAAGCCAGTGAAAAGCTAATTCTTATGGCTAAGGAACAAATGAGTAAGATGCTACCTTTTATGCAAAAGGAGTTTTTCATTGAGATGCTGCAAGGGCTTTCTTATTTTCCAGAAGAACGTATGAATAGATTTTCTGAGTTAAAAATTCCCCTTAAATCCGATTGGCCGGTACTTATTTTATTAACCAGGGTAGATAATTGGAAGAATTACGGATATTCCGAGAGAAACTTGGAGGTAATATATAAAATTCAAAGTATATTTGAAGAATATTTGAAGTCCATGGTAAATTACTTTTCGATTTTCATGGATGATTCAATGATGCTATGGTTTATCCAACCCAGACAAAAAGTCTTGGATAAAGCACGAGAAGATGAATGGAACAAAGTTTTATCCTTCGTACATGGGACATTGACTTCCACTCAAAAATCTTGCAGGGATTTACTTGGCGTTTCGATATCCCATGCAGTAAGTAAAGGGTTTTGCCAATGGGAAGAACTGGCATATAGATTTGAAATGCTGAAATTGATATTGAACCGGGATTTTGGGTTCGGTCAGGAAATGATATTGACCGACTCCCAGATCGGGAACTTAGCTGGAGATACCAGATATGAAGAATATATAAGCTGTGTTATAGCAGTCCAACAGCATCTAAAAAAGCTGCCTATGTTATCTCTGTATTTAGAGATTGGGCAAAAAGAAGAGTTCAAAAAGGTCTTTTCTTCCATTATAGAATATATGTCTGGTGAAAAGTATATGAAGTATGGATTGGCGGCAGAGGTATATTATTCTATAGCTCTGGTTTTCCAATCCTGTCTGAACAAAATGGTGATTCTCCGGAAAATTGCTGATAAGATGGACTTAAGTAAACTTATGAATATGGATAAACACGCTTCTTGGAATGAAATCAATGAGTATTTTCAACAGCTTGCCAAATATGTTTTTGAGTATAGAACTGAAAGAAATAGTGAAAACAATTATAAGATTATAAAAAAAGTTCAGACTTACATACTAGAGCATCTTTATGAAGATTTATCCCTTACAGCTCTGGCTGATGTAGTGTATTTAAATCCAGCCTACCTGTCCAGGTTATATAAACAAACAACTGGTCAGGGGCTTAATGAGTATATCTTGGATATAAAATTGTGTAAGGCCCGTGAGATGTTGAGCAATAAAACCATTAAAATCAATAAGATAGCCGTAAAATTAGGTTTTGGTTCCCATGCTTATTTCTGCAAGTTTTTCAAGAAGCATATGCAAATGACTCCTCAGGAATATCGAGTTTCCCTGTGAGACGCTTAGAAAAAGTCAATATGTTTATCTATGTAGTAGAGAGTATAAAAAAATGTTATAATATTATTAAAATAATGATAAATGGAGATGTTCTATGGCTATAAAAGTATTTGAAGCAGAACAACTGAATCATAACTGAAAGGGAAACAGCATACAAAATAGGGGGTCTTTTTAAAAATGGGATTTGTTTATGGTGAAGTTGTGCTTATTACAGGCGGTTCATCGGGTATCGGCAGGAGTGCGGCAGAAATACTGTCGAAAAAAGGGTATAAGGTCTACGGTACGTCCAGGAGAGTGGAAGAAGGACAAGAGAGGATTATATCTGAATATAGTAACGGGGGGTTTTTCAAGCTTGTTAACCTGGATGTAAAAGATGATATTTCAGTTAAAAATACCGTTAAGCATATTATTGATAAGGAAGGTTATATCGGTATACTTGTGAATAATGCAGGTTATGGTATTGCGGGAGCCGCTGAAGACACGTCCGTAACGGAAGCGAAAGAATTGTTTGAAACAAATTTTTTTGGTGTGATTCGCATGTGCAGGGAAGTACTCCCCATAATGCGGCGTAAAGGCAAAGGAATTGTTATTAATATAAGCTCTATTGCGGCTCCTGTTACCATACCTTTCCAGTCAATGTACAGTGCATCAAAAAGTGCTTTGGAGTCTGTTTCAGAGGCTATAAGGATGGAAGCTGCTCCATATGGAGTAAAGGTTGCAGTCATACAGCCCGGAGATACAAAAACCGGATTTGGAGACAACAGGCAGTTTGTCCATGGAGCTAAAGAAAATTCGGTGTATTCAAAAAGACTTAAAGCTTCTGTTCACAAAATGGAAGCGGACGAAAAAGGAGGATGTCCTCCTGAGATTGTTGGTAATACTATATCAAAGGTCATCAGCAAAAGGAATCCTCCCGTTAAAGTAGCAGCAGGATTCCAATATAAGCTTATTGTTTTATTGAAAAGATTTGTGCCCAACAGGATTTATATTTATATGGTGTCCAGGCTATATGGCTAAAATAATTATAGTTCAACACAAATAACCTTATATCCGTCAATATTTATCTGGTCTGTCACTTAGCTGTTTTTTCGATACTGGCTTGGAGATATTTTTTTTAGCTTCTTGAATATTTTTGAAAAAAGCATAGGGTCTTTATATCCTACGGACCTTGCGATGTCGCCGATAGACAGCTCGTCATTTTTCATAAGCAGGCATGCCCTGGCCACTCTAAAGTTTATAAGGTACTGCTGGGGGCTCACTCCTGTTATATCTTTAAAAATACTTCCCAGGTAGCTCCTGTCAAGATTAGTACTTTTTGAAATATCGCTCACCGATATATTGCTTGAAAAATTACGCCGAATAAATTCAATAGCCTTGTTTACATATAAAACCTTTCTGTTGGATTTTGCGTCATATAAAACTCCGGGGCCTTGGTTTTCGATCAATTGTGAGAAAAACATATATAAAAGTCCTGTGAGGCGTATTTCCTTACCCGGTCCCATATCTGCCGTCAAACTCATATCTTCAAAGCATTTTCGTATATATCCGTTATTACACTCAAATATAGGCTGCTCTGTACCAAGGCCTGCTATTTCCAGATATTCTTTTGCTTTGCTGCCGTTAAAGCCTATCCATGCATACTGCCAGGGATTGACTGAATTTGCTTCGTAGTAGGTTACCTGTTCCGGACAAATTAAAAAGCCATTGTCTTTTTTTAAGGCGTATGTCTTTTTGCCGGTTTTAAATATTCCTTCTCCGCCCATAATATAGTGTATTAAAAAAAAATCTCTGATAGCGGGTCCGTAGCTGTATCCGGGCGTGCAGTTTTGAGTACCGCACTGGTATACGCTTAAATCTATAAGATTTATGTTTCTGATTCCCATAAAATCCCTCTCCCAATGCTTTTGGTTTTGCTATTAATTATAACATATGAATCCAGCATTATTCCAATTATAATATAAACGGGCAAATTGCTGTTGCTATCTTTTTTTATGGATTTAGTATATTCTGCTTAAAAAATAATAACATATAAAAACTGTTTTAAACCATAAATGTTTTTTGACAGGAGCAGAAAAACCGTATCTAAATAATGAGCGCCGCCCAATCTCATATTGTAAAAAAAAACACATTTTATTGACGGTAAATTAACAGTACTTTATAATAAGATTGATAATAAATTAACAAAGAATGATGAATGCAGGTTCTGAAGTTGATACTGCAGCTGTTTTAAGAATTGCCGCCCATATATGGGAAGCTTTTTAGTCCGGATATTGTATTTGGCAGTAAAGTGTAATAAATGGTAATAATTCTAACAATAAGATTACCGTATTAAATACGGAACAGATTTATGAGTGTATCATAGGGGAGGTTGTAAAATGAGCATTATCCAGTTTAAGGAAGCAAATTGCAAAAACTGTTATAAATGTATTCGAAGCTGCCCGATAAAAGCAATCTCATTCAAAAAGGAACAGGCTCAAATAGTGCAGGAGGAATGCATATTGTGCGGACAATGCCTGCTGGTATGCCCGCAAAACGCAAAGAAGGTCAGAAGTGACATTGAAAGAGTTAAAGATTTTATTGAAAAGAAGGAAAAGGTCTATGTCAGCCTTGCTCCATCCTTTGTATCGGTATTTGAAATACAAAACGGTGCAAAAGTGGCAGGCATACTGAAAAAGCTGGGATTTACACATATTGAGGAAACGGCCATAGGGGCATCCCAGGTAACCAGCGAGTATAAAAAGCTTTTAAACCAGGGTAATATGGAAAACATTATTACAACTGCCTGTCCTACTACCGTATTGTTAATTGAAAAATATTATCCTGAATTGATTGATTTTATGGCGCCTGTTGTTTCGCCAATGATTGCTCATGCTAAAATGATGCGAGCAGTCTACGGTTCCAGGATAAAAGTAGTATTTATAGGTCCCTGTCTTTCTAAAAAGGGAGAATGCAACGATTTTCAAAACGACGGAGCCGTAGATGCCATTATCACATTTGAAGAGCTGTGTGAATGGGTGGCATCGGAAAAAATTGAGCTGGAACGGGAAGATAGGTCGGAGATAAAGGCTGCAAAAAATGAGCTGGCAAGATTTTACCCGGCACCCGGCGGTATTATCAAAACCCTGGGCTCCGAATCCCGTAAAAAATACAGAACTGTCAGCATTGATGGAATAGACAGGTCTATTGATGTGCTCAATGCAATTAGAGAAGGAGAGGTCCGGAGGTATTTCATAGAAATGAATGCATGTACGGGCGGATGCCTGGGAGGGCCTTGCATGACTTCTATCCGGGGAGGATTGTTAAAAGCAAGGGACCGTTTGATAGAATATGTAAAAAGCAGTGTCAGGGATAAAGATGTTACTCTTGCGGCAGATGTATCCATTGATATGTCTAAAAGGTTTGTGAACAGGTCTAAATACCTTCAAATGCCTGACGATGCAAGCATAAGAGAAATATTAGGGAAAATTGGAAAATGGACGGAGGAAAAAGAGCTCAACTGCAGTGCCTGCGGATATTCTACTTGCAGGGAAAAGGCAATTGCGGTTTATAACAACAAAGCCGAGCTGCATATGTGCTTACCTTATATGAGAGAAAGGGCCGAATCCATTTCCAATATTATTATCCAATCCACGCCAAATGCCATTATCGCAATGAATAAGGAGCTCAAAATCCAGGAAATCAACCAGAGCGCACAGCAGATGTTCGGATTGAAAAAGCGGGAGGTATTGGGAAGGCATGTTTATGATATATTGGACTGTTCGAATTTTGTAAATATAAGTGAAACGGGAGAAAACATATTAAATCACAAATATTATTATGAAAAATATGATGTGATGGTTGAGCAGTCATTATTATATATTGAAGAGCAGCAATTGATTATTGTACTGATGAAGGATATATCAAAAGAGGAAAAACAGCAGCAGAAAATATACAAGGCCCGTTCGGAGACCGTTGATGTCGCCCAGAAGGTTATTGAAAAGCAGATGAGGGTGGTACAGGAAATAGCGAGCTTATTGGGAGAAACAACTGCGGAAACCAAAATCGCATTGACAAAGCTAAAAAATTCCATTCTTTCGGATATAGGTGATTGCGAATGAGTTTATATATTGAAGCCAGCTTTGAAGGCCTGAATAAATATGATGAGGAGTTATGCGGCGACAAGGTGGAGGTTATCAGAAATGAAAACTTTGTTATAGTGGTTCTGGCCGATGGACTGGGGAGCGGGGTAAAAGCCAACATACTTGCAACACTGACAAGCAAGATTATAGGTACAATGCTTGTCGGCGGCGCTAATATCGAACAAGCGGTAGAAACCATTGCAAGTACGCTGCCTGAGTGTAAAGAAAGGGGAATTGCTTATTCTACATTTACCATATTGCAGCTGTTTCACACCGGAGAGGTTTATCTGGTGGAATTTGACAATCCTTCCACCTTGATGTTGAAAAAAGGCCGGTTTGCAGAAATAAAAAAGCAGGTACGAAGCGTCTATGGAAAAACAATCCGAGAAAGCAGGTTTAATGCACAGCCCGGAGATATGTTTATAATAATGAGTGATGGTGCGGTACATGCAGGTATAGGGGGGACATTAAATCTGGGATGGCAATGGGATAATATCAAAGAATATGTCGGTCGTATCTATAAGCGGGACATGACGGCTAAAAACATGGTAAAGCTTCTTTTATCGGTATGTGATAATCTATATATGCAAAAACCGGGGGACGACACTTCTGTAGCCGCGGTCAAGGTCAGAAAGCCATTAACGGTCAATGTAATGGTTGGCCCGCCGGTAAACCGTAATGAAGACCATGCTGTGGTCGGAAAATTCCTGTCTCAAGAGGGTAAGAAGGTAGTTTGCGGGGGGACCACGTCACAAATTGTCAGCAGAGTGCTTGGAAGGGAGCTTATAACCAATTTCAATTATTTTAATCCTTCGATTCCCCCAACTGCAGATATTGAAGGCATTGATTTAACAACGGAGGGTGTATTGACACTGGGTAAGACACTGGAATATATTAAAAAATACTCATCCTCCGAAAACAGTATCAACGATATTTTAAAACTCAATCAAAAAGACGGGGTATCCAGATTGTCCAGGATGCTTCTGGAGCAGGGGACAAAAATCCATTTCTTTATGGGAAGGGCTATGAACCCTGCCCACCAGAATCCGGACCTTCCCCTGGATTTGAGTATAAAGCTCAAATTGGTAAATGAGATGGCGGCGCTCTTGAAAGGAATGGGTAAGGCTGTCGATATAGAGTATTACTGATTTGGGAGGGCATGTGATAAAAATTGTTAAACTTTTAACAAAAAACTATTGACAAAAAGGAAACAATAGCGTATAGTGACATTGATAAAAATTTAACAATATTAAAAGTAATTATATTTTATAGTAATGGGTCTGTAATATATGTTACAGACCACCAGATAGGAGGTCATTTAAATGGCAGAAAAGATTACCCGAAATCAAGAAAATAGGCAAAAAGACATTCAAACAGTCATTGACAACCTGGTGACCGGAGCCCGGTCCGCATTGGAAAAAATGATGGCCCTTGACCAGGAAAAGGTAAACCATATCATTAAAGAGATGGCAATGGCCGGTTTGGAAGATCATATGCACCTGGCAAAGCTGGCAGTGGATGAAACAGGCAGGGGAGTATATGAGGACAAAATTACCAAGAACATCTTTGCCACCGAATATGTTTATCACAGCATCAAATATGACAAAACCGTTGGCGTTATATGTGAAAACGACTTTGAGGATTATGTGGAAGTGGCCGAACCGGTAGGTATTATTGCAGGAGTAACACCGGTCACCAATCCTACATCCACTACAATGTTTAAATGCATCATAGCTATGAAAACCAGAAATCCCATCATATTTGCATTCCACCCTTCTGCCCAGAAATGCAGCACCGAAGCTGCCAGGGTAGTCAGGGACGCTGCTGTCAAAGCAGGAGCTCCGAAGGATTGCATCCTGTGGATTGAAAAGCCTTCACTGGAAGCTACCCAGGCCCTGATGAATCATCCCAGTGTAGCACTTATACTTGCCACAGGCGGCGCAGGTATGGTGAAGGCAGCTTACAGTACAGGAAAACCTGCACTGGGTGTAGGTCCGGGTAATGTGCCCTGCTATATTGAAAAAACAGCCAATGTGAAAAGGGCGGCAACCGACCTTATCATGTCTAAAACCTTTGATAACGGAATGATTTGCGCTTCAGAACAAGCAGTTATTGTGGACAAAGATATTGCCCAGGAATTCGAAGCCTTTATGAAGGAAAATAATTGCTATTTCCTAAAAGGGGATGAAATATCCAGGCTGGAAAAGCTGGCAATCGATGAAAAGAAGTCTGCAATGAATCCTGAGGTGGTAGGGCAATCCGCACATATAATTGGAAAAATGGCAGGAATCAATGTGCCCAAAGATACAAAAATCCTCATAGCCCTTCTGGATGGGGTGGGACCTGAATATCCCTTATCCCGTGAAAAACTAAGTCCAATATTGGCATACTATGTTGTCGAAAATTCACGGCAGGGAATCAAGCGTGCTGAGGAAATGGTTGAATTTGGAGGGCTGGGGCACTCGGCGGTTATTCATTCGGAAGATCCGGATGTTATTGAAGCCTTCTCAAACAGAATCAAGGCCGGACGGTTAATCATCAATTCTCCATCTACCCATGGGGCAATCGGAGATATTTATAATACCAATATGCCGTCTTTAACATTAGGGTGTGGTTCATTTGGGAAAAATTCCACAACCTCCAATGTGTCGGCAGTTAATCTTATCAACAAAAAAAGAGTGGCAAATAGGAGAGTCAATATGCAGTGGTTTAAGATACCGGAAAGGATATACTTTGAATACGGTTCTACACAATATCTTGAAAAAATGCCTGATATCAAAAAAGCATTTATTGTCACAGATGCTTATATGGTCAAGCTAGGTTATGTAGAAAAGATACTTTACTACCTGAGGAAAAGAGAAGAGCATGTTCATTTTGAAATATTTTCGGAGGTGGAGCCTGACCCGTCTGTAGATACTGTCATGAAGGGTTGTGAGGCTATGAACAAGTTCCAGCCGGATGTCATTATAGCACTGGGCGGAGGGTCTGCCATGGACGCTGCAAAGGGAATGTGGCTGTTCTATGAACATCCGGAAACCAACTTTCATTCCCTGAGGCTAAAGTTTATGGATATACGTAAAAGGGTTTTCAAATTTCCCAAGCTGGGCAACCGGGCTAGAATGGTAGCTATTCCAACCACTTCGGGAACCGGGTCGGAAGTAACATCATTTTCGGTCATCACCGACAAAAAGCACAATATCAAATATCCCCTTGCCGACTATGAATTAACACCCGATGTTGCCATCATTGATCCTGAATTTGTTATGACGGTGCCGGCTTCTGTTACGGCCGATACGGGAATGGATGTATTAACTCATGCTATTGAAGCCTATGTTTCCGTTCTGGCATCGGACTTCACCGACGGGTTGGCCATCAAGGCCATCCAAATGGTCTTTGAATACCTGCACAGGTCATATAAAAACGGCAGTGACAGTGTTGCAAGAGAAAAAATGCACAATGCATCCTGTATTGCCGGAATGGCATTTACCAATGCATTTTTGGGGATTAACCACAGCCTGGCACATAAACTGGGCGGAGAATTCCATATACCCCATGGGAGGGCCAACGCTATTTTGCTGCCTTATGTTATCGAATACAATTCGAAAAAGCCCACTAAATTTGTTTCATTCCCGAAATACGAAACATTTATTGCCGATAAAAAATATGCGGAGATTGCAAAAGCACTGGGCTTGCCCGCATCCACAACCAGGCAGGGAGTGGACAGCCTTATTAAAGGTATTAAGGACCTGATGAAAGAAATTAAAATGCCGTCAACCATCGGACAATGCGGTATAGATAAAAAGAAATTTATGGAAAAAGTTCCGGGACTTGCAGACAGGGCTTTTGAAGACCAGTGCACCAATGCCAATCCGAGAATGCCCCTTGTAAAGGAGCTTGAGGAAATATATATAAAGGCATATGGGTCATAAGTAAAACATTATGGATGCAATGTCATAATGCATAGCAGTAAATATGCTAATTGAGCTGTCCCGGAAATCTGCTATGGCAAAAAGTAAAAAGCTAAAGGGGAATACTCATGGCAATGCTAACCATCACCATGAAGCTTCACAAGCCCGGCAGAAGGAAAAAGCATGTGATTGACCGGGCAATGCTGAATTACTCCCAGGCCTATCAGTACCTGCTGGACAAGGCCCATACACAAATTGGGCAAATACGCAGGACCCATATTGACGGGAAAGGGAACTATAAAGCGGCGTCCATTGCAAAATGGGTTGACAAAAACATCAGCAGAGAACTGAACCAATTTGGCGTTCAACCCTTTAAGGACTCTCTCAAGCTTGATTTTGGCATGACATTGGCAAGCTATTTAAGCACCAGCGAGTCAAAGCAGGCCGTCCAGTATCCTGCTGCCTATTTATCGGAACATCAGTGGCAGCAAAGATATGACGAAGAAATGGCCAAACTGCTAAAAGGAGAAAAAAGCTTAAGGCAGTGTGAGCGGCGGATTGATAAGATTATACGGAAAACCCTGAGATATCGGCCCGTATTCTTTTGCCGGTATGCAAGCAACAGGGATTATTGCTTGCTCCATGACCCGGAAAACAACCGTTACTATGCCAAATTATACCTGATGAACGGCAAAGACCCCAATAGAAAAAAAGTATGCGGTAATGGCAAAAGAAAGCTGTATTATATCTATAAAGAGGGAAAAGCACTGGAGAACACTCAAAAAAAAGAAAGGTTTATACTGGTTCCACTTTCCTTCGGGAGCTGGCAGGAGTCCTATTTAAAAAAAGCGCTTGATAAGCCGGACATGCTCAAAACCGCAAGGCTGAATAAAAAGAAAAAAGATTATTATTTATCGGTAAGCATAAATACCGGACAGGAAAAAGAGATCAAGACTGAAAATTACATGGGGGTTGCCAGAGGGCTTAAAAATCCGGTTTTTTATGCTGTGGTTGACAGTGGAAACAATGTTCTAAAGGATGGTTCTCCGGCAATGGGTACCGCAGGCCAAAAAGCAGAAGAACATTTTACGCGGGAGCCAATGCTGCATAGGATGGCAAATATGATTGTCGATATTGCCGTAAGGCAAAAGGCCCAAGTAGTGGTGCAGGATTTAAGTAAAAAAACAGATAAGTTAAATTGGAGAAAGGAAAGGGGAAGCTGCCGGCCTATTTTAAGCCCTTACACTTATACCCGGCTGGTTTCCATGCTTGAATATAAGCTGAATGGTAAAAGGCTGCCTTCCCCAATCAAAGTAAGCCCGGTGGGAATATTCCACACATGTCCCAACTGTGGGCTGCACACCGGGCAAAACCGGTTTTCCGCCGATATGTTCATCTGTGTAGCCTGTGGACTTGCGACGGACATTGAAAGATTAGGAAGCTTCAATATTGCAAGAAGACTGAATCAACACAGGAGCGGAACCATCAAAATAAAAATGGAAAGGACTATTAAGGGGATTAAGCTAAAAAACCAGATACTGGGATTGGATTATTCACCTGCAAACCCCAACCATTGTATGGATGAATTCCGGGACGAAATAAAAAGAATAATTAGTGAATTTTACGACAACATCCATAAGCATGCGGAACATAAAAATTTTAAGAAAAAATACAGCTTGATTAAGAAAATAGAGAATACTGAAGATTTTAACGGGCTCATACAAATCATTTAATATATGTTGAGTGTATAATGGTGTTTTTGCTGCCGCACCATGATCTGTTTACAGGCATCTGCTTATAGACGGATTAAACCTTACATGGTAAGCATGAATTACTATTCATGAGAGTGCAGCTATCTGATAATTGCTGAATCTCCCGGGAATTAATTTTCCCGGGGGAGGATGCTAGCCAAAAACCGTATCTATAATACGGCACATGCCGCGACTGCCAAAATAAAAAATCTTAAGTGTTTGATAAGCCATACCAGGCAATGTATAATGAAATTGTTATTATTTTAACAATATTCTGCACGTTATTGTTAAGCAGTAAAATAAAAGAAATGGAGGTCGCCCATGTTAACAAATTGTCAGATAGAAAAAGCCAATGAAATCATTGAAAAGCACCAGCGAAAAAAATCCGCGTTAATTGCTGTTTTGCAGGAAGTACAGAAAGAATACAGATATCTTCCAGAACCTTTATTAATGCATATATCCTCCGAGATGGAGATAAGCCCCGCAAAAATTTTCAGCGTGGCAACATTTTATGAAAACTTTTCATTGGAGCCTAAAGGGAAATATGTTATTAAAATCTGCGACGGGACGGCTTGCCACGTTAGAAAGTCCATTCCTATTTTAAATGCCCTTCGCAAGGAACTTAACCTCAGTGAAGAGAAGCACAGCACCGATGACCTGCTGTTTACCGTTGAAACGGTATCCTGTCTGGGAGCGTGCGGGCTTGCACCCGTAATTACGGTCAATGACAAAGTATATGCCAAAATGACTCCTAAAACGGCTTTAGAGCTGTTGCAGGCTTTGCAGAAGGAGGCGGGGAAATGAAGATAAAAACCGTACGGCAATTGGAAGAGATGGGGCAATTATATGCCGGTGCTTTAAAAAAACAGTCTCAAAAAGTACTGATATGCGCCGGAACAGGTTGTGTTGCCGGAGGCTCCATAGAAATTTACCAAAAAATCAAGCAAATAGTTGATAAATCAGGATTGCTGGCGTCAGTGGAACTGGCTGAGGAGAAGGAAGGCATAGGCGTTAAAAGAAGCGGATGCCATGGTTTTTGTGAAATGGGGCCTTTGGTAAGAATTGAGCCCCAGGGATATTTATATATAAATGTGAAGCCGCAGGATTGTGAGGAGGTTGTCCAAACTACCTTAATTGAAGGAAAGCCTGTCGAAAGGCTCATGTACAGTTGGGAAGGCAAAGTATATCCTACACAGGAAGAAATTCTTTTTTATAAAAAGCAGACAAGGCTTGTCCTGGAAAATTGCGGGCACATGGATGCGGAATCAATACAGGAATACATTGCAAAAAGCGGGTATAAAGCACTGGCCGGAGCACTTCAAACCATGGAACCGGATGAAATATGCAAGATTGTGTCGGATTCCAATTTAAGAGGAAGAGGCGGGGGAGGCTTCCCCACCGGGAGAAAATGGTCCCAGGTACTGGCACAGAAAAGTAAAATCAAATATGTGGTTTGCAACGGTGACGAAGGAGACCCGGGTGCATTTATGGACCGGAGTATAATGGAAGGCGATCCCCACAGGATGATTGAGGGAATGATAATTGCGGGATATGCTACAGGAGCGTCCGAAGGATACGTATATGTAAGGGCCGAATACCCATTGGCGGTAGAAAGGCTGAATACCGCCGTAGAACAGGCCAGGGAATACGGTTTGCTTGGAAGGGATATACTGGGGTCCGGGTTTGATTTTGATGTTTTTATCAACCAGGGTGCAGGTGCCTTTGTATGCGGTGAAGGGAGCGCATTGACAGCTTCCATTGAAGGAAAGCGCGGAATGCCCAGAGTAAGGCCGCCCAGGACAACAGAAGCCGGGCTATGGGGCAGGCCGACGGTGCTGAACAATGTGGAGACCTTTGCCAATGTATCCCTGATCATTCAAAATGGCAGTGAATGGTACAAATCAATGGGACCGGAAAAAAGTCCGGGCACCAAAGCTTTTGCCATTACCGGAAACGTGAATAATACGGGGCTGATTGAAGTGCCCATGGGCACCACATTGAGAGAAGTTATTTTTGAAATTGGCGGCGGCATCAGAGACGGCAATGGATTTAAGGCCGTACAAATCGGAGGCCCGTCCGGAGCTTGCTTAACGGAGGAACATTTGGATTTACCGCTGGATTTTGACTCCTTGAAAAAAGTAGGTGCAATGATCGGCTCCGGAGGATTGGTGGTCATGGATGAAGAAACCTGCATGGTAGAAGTCGCAAGGTTTTTTATGAATTTTACACAGAATGAATCCTGCGGCAAATGTGTGCCCTGCCGTGAGGGAACCAGGAGAATGCAGGAAATTCTCGAAAGAATCGTAGAAGGAAAAGGGATGGTTAAAGACCTGGACCTGCTGTATGATATAGCAGATACCGTAAGCAGTGCGTCGCTCTGCGGTTTGGGTAAAACTGCCGGCAATCCTGTGGTCAGTACATTAAAATATTTTAAAGATGAGTATCTTGCCCATGTTGTGGACAAAAGGTGTCCGGCAGGAAGCTGTCAGGCATTAAAAATAATCACAATTGATCAGGACTTGTGCAAAGGCTGCAGCAAATGTGCCCGGGCATGTCCCGTAGATGCCGTCAAGGGGAAGGTTAGACAGCCATACAGGATTAACCAGGATCAATGCATCAAATGCGGGGCCTGTATAGAAGCCTGTCCATTTTCTGCAATCAAGGAGGTATGAGCATGAAGAAAGGAACAATGATTATAGATGGGTACAAGATAGCATATGAAGGAGAAAAAAATATTCTGGAAGTAGTCAGAAAAGCGGGCATTGAGCTGCCTACTTTTTGCTACCATTCCGAATTAAGCATTTACGGCGCGTGCCGGATGTGTATTGTAGAAGACCAATGGGGCGGAACCATTGCTTCATGTTCAACTCCTCCCAAAGATGGGATGGTCATATATACCAATACCCCTAAAATCCAAAAGCACAGGTGCATGATATTGGAATTGCTGCTATCCAATCACCATAGGGATTGTACGGTGTGTGAAAAGAATGGGAAATGCAAGCTGCAGGATTTGGCCGTCCGGTTTGGGATTAAAGGTATAAGATTCTCAGCAATGCCGGATAATCAGGAATTGGATGACAGCAGTGCGTCAATTGTCAGGAATCCTAATAAATGCATCATGTGCGGTGACTGTATCAGGATGTGCGAGGAAGTACAAGGTGTGGGTGTGCTGGGATTGGCCTATAGGGGTTCTAAAATCAAGGTAACATCGGCTTTTAACAGGCAGCTTGCTCAAGTTCAATGTGTCAATTGCGGGCAATGTACCGCCGTTTGCCCAACCGGAGCACTGCATGTCAAAAACGAGACCAAAAAAGTATGGGATGTATTATCCAATAAAAATAAAAGAGTCGTAGCCCAGATTGCACCTGCATTAAGGATAGCTTTGGGAGAAGAGTTTGGATTGGAGCCGGGGGAAATAGTAACAGGAAAAATTGTAGCCGCAATGAGAAAATTGGGATTTGATGAAATATATGATACGGGCATAGCAGCAGATTTAACCGTAATGGAAGAGACTAAAGAATTCACGGAAAAATTCAAGGAGGGAGGCACTTTCCCGCTGTTTACTTCTTGCTGTCCCGCGTGGGTGAGATATGCGGAGCATAAATATCCTGAATTACTTTGCAATATATCCAGCTGCCGTTCTCCCCAGCAGATGTTCGGAGCCGTTATCAAGGAACACTACCGCAATACCCGGGAAATTGACGGTAGAGATACGGTCATGGTTTCTATTATGCCATGTACGGCTAAAAAATTTGAAGCATCCAGACCGGAGCTTGAAGTACATGGAGAAAGGGATGTGGATATTGTCATTACTACCCAGGAACTGGCATTTATGATCAAAGAAGCAGGAATTGTTTTTAATGAATTGGAGGCTGAATCCATGGATATGCCCTTTGGACTTGCCAGCGGGGCCGGCCTGATATTCGGGGTGACGGGAGGAGTGGCCGAAGCGGTGCTGAGAAGATGCTACAAGCAAAAAACAGCTAAAACTCTAAAAGAAATTATCTTTACCGGTGTCCGTGGAATGGAAGGGATTAAAGAAGCTGAGATTGATCTGGAGGGGAGGTCTATGAGAGTTGCGGTGGTCCATGGATTAAATAACGCACAAAAAATTGTAAAGCTTATCAAAAGCGGAGAAAAGCAATATGACTTTGTTGAAGTCATGGCATGTCCCGGGGGCTGCATTGGGGGAGCCGGACAACCGATTCCCGCATCTGCCGGCACCAAAAAATTAAGGGCAAAAGGTATTTACGAGGTGGATCGAACCTCCCAAATAAAAAGATCGGAAGAAAACCCTATGATTATGGCATTATACAATGGCATACTGCAAAACAAGCGACATCTTCTTCATGTATCACGGGAATGCCATGCATGTAAAAAGGAGTGAAAAAATGATAACCATTCATATATGTATTGGAAGTGCCTGCCACTTGAAAGGTTCTTATAATATCATCAACGGGCTGCAGGAGATGATTGACAGGAACAAAGTGGGAGACAAGGTAACCGTTAAAGCGGCCTTTTGCCTTGGAGAATGTACCAAAGCGGTGTCGGTCAAGGTCAATGACGGACCTGTTTGGACGGTTCATGAAGAGAATATGGAAAAGTTTTTTGAGGACATGATAATGAAGAGAATATAAAATGTGAGTTTAGCACGCCTTTACCGAAAATAAGCCTTAAACCCTGTAAAATAAGACATTACAAGGTTTAAGGCTTGTATATGCCAACAGACCTTTTCCAAACCCAGCAAAATTATTTACATTACATCATTATAACATATGAATCCAGCATTATTCCATTTACTATTATTATTGTTAATGTAGAATAATAATATGAATATATTTGGTGAAGGAGTGTAGAAAAGATGAGAAAAATTGCATTTATAGGTGCAGGAAGCTTTGGATTTACCAGAAAACTTGTGAAAGATATCCTTACGTTTCCTGCTTTTAAAGACAGCACAATTGCATTAATGGATATTGATGAGGAACGGCTTTCTGCAATAAAAAAAGCATGTGATTTGATTGCTGAAAAGGGAAAATATCCGGCGAAAATTGTGGCTACCACCGACAGGACCGAAGCTCTTAAGGGTGCGGACGGAGTAGTTATTACAATATTGCAGGGAGGGGTTTTCGTTTGGAGGCATGATATAGAAATTCCCAAAAAATATGGAGTGGATATAAATGTTGGAGATACCAGAGGACCTGCAGGTATTTTCAGAACTCTAAGAACAATTCCTGTTATGCTTGATATTTGCCGTGATATTGAAAATTATTGTCCGGAAGCAGTAGTTTTAAACTATACCAATCCAATGGCAATGTTATGCAGAGCCATGCAGGGGCAATCAAAAGTCAATGTAACCGGACTTTGCCATAGTGTACAGGGTACTGCTAAAATGCTTGCGAAATGGATTGGAGCCCCAATGGATGAAATAACATATACCTGCGCAGGTATCAACCACCAGGCATTTTATTTAGAATACAAGTGGAATGGAAAAGATGCGTACCCGCTTATTAGGAAAGCTATTGAAAAAGAAGAAATATACAATGAAGAAATTGTAAGGAATGAAATGTTCATGCATTTAGATTATTATGTAACCGAATCCAGCGGCCACAATTCCGAGTATAATGCATGGTTTAGAAAAAGGCCTGACCTTATAGAAAAATATTGTATCCATGGAACAGGATGGAATCCGGGAGAATACGCTTTCATACTTAATTCGTATTTAAAACGTGAAACCATGTGGAAGAAGGAAATAGATGAATGGCTTTCAAAAGATGAAATTGACCTTACAAGAGGAAATGAATATGCCGCATACATTTTTAATGCGGTATTTGGTGATAATGAAATGTTTGAGTTTAATGGTAATGTAAGAAACACCGGTTTAATTGACAACCTTCCAAGGGGCTGCTGTGTGGAGGTGCCTATACTGGCATCCAAAAAAGGACTATCCGCATTACACGTAGGCCCTCTCCCCGACCATCTGGCTATTTTGAATAATACAAGCTCAAGATGTGAAGAACTGGCGGTAGAGGGTGCCCTGGAAGGAGACCCCAGAAAGGTATTCCATGCCGTTCTTTTTGACCCGCTTACTTCTTCGGTGCTTAGTATGCAGGAAACAAAAAATATGGTGGATGAAATGTTTGAAAAGAATAAAGATTGGCTGCCCCAATTCAAATTTGACAATTAGCGGGATAATAAAATGGGGGGAAAATATCCCCCCATTTTTGCCCTACACTTATTTTTCAAGTATGCTGTTTACTTCATTAACCGCATCGTCAAGAATTTTCTTTAAATCGGGATTGCTGTCACGGCTTGCTAAAGCGGTGGAAAAGTGCTGGGCTACAACATCTAGAATTCCTTCTAACTCAGCAAGGCGGGGGGGATGGAATCCGTTTTCAAAGCCGCCTTTTACAGCTTCAAGGTTAGGATGCTTTGCCAGTACTTCAGGATCAGCAAGTACAGTACGTGAAGCTACCGACAATCCTTCCATTGCTGCTTTCTTCTGCATTTCCGGGGTCAACAGGAACTCCAGGAATTTCCATGCCTGGTCCTTGTTTTTGGAATCGGAGGGAATTGCCCAACCCCACATGCCAAGCTGGGAATGACCCGGGCGTGCAAACATGCCCCATTTGCCTACAACATTGGATGATGACTTATCCTCCAGCAGGCCTACGGCCCATGGATAATTCAAAGTCATTGCCGCCCTTCCCTGCTGGAAAAGAGTCAAGCTTTCATCATAGGTCATTTCAAGGGCGCCGGGCGGCGTTACCTTATGTTCATAAATCAATGACCTCAGAAGCTCTAAAGCTTTAACACCTGCATCGCTGTTAAACACTGGCTTATTGTTTTTATCAAGGAATTCTCCCCCGAAGTCCTGAACAAGTGACATAAACTCCATTGCCAGGTGCCTGGAACGCTTACCTGGAACAGTTGCTCCATAGATATTGTCCCTGGTAAGCTTTTTAGCAACATCAATATAATCATCCCATGTTTTCGGAAGTTCAAGTCCTGCTTCTTCAAACAGGTCGGTCCTGTAATATCCTATGTTGGCGTTACCATACCATGGAATAGCAAGATAGTTTCCTCCTATGGAGTAATAGTCAATACCGTAAAATTCGCCGATAAACTTTTCAGGTGATTTCATATAGGAATTTAAAGGGATGAAATTTGACGCAAGGCCATCTATCCATTCACTGGGGACATCAACCAGGTCATATACACCTGAGCCTTTTGTAAGACTGATCATTATTTTTTCGTAAAGCTGGTGATATGGCACATGCTCAATTTCAACTTTTGTCCCCTTCTCTTTTTCATATACTTCGGCTACGGCCCTTGAGTAAACGTCACTGCCTGTTGCTGTAAGTATTCTAATTGTTTTTGCCTTACAACCGGCTGTAAGAATCATTACAGCCGCCAGGGCAAATAAGGTTAAAAGCTTAAATGAATGATTGACTGTGAAACCTAATCCAAATTTTTTCATTAAATCCAACCTCCTAATTATTTTTTTGCCGAATACGTCAAATGTAAAAAAACTGATTTTCCAGCCCCCTTTCCCCTGTGCTTTATAATATTTACTATATGTAACGTCATAATTCCAAGCATTATAGCCTTTGAAATCCGCTAAAGCCTTTGTGTATTTCAAAGACCATAATTTAAGGAATTAAAGCCGTTTCATATAAAAAGTATATCTATCCCGCAGCAATACCGCCATCCATGACCAATGCCGTACCATTGACATAAGAAGAATCTTCACAGGCCAGGAATAAAGCTACTCTGGCTGCCTCTTCCGGAGTACCGGGACGTTTGATCGGGACACAATCACAAAAACGGTTTTGGATTGGGTCCACAACCTCATAGTGCTCAAGGAAACGGTCATTCATCGCAGTCCGGACAAAGCCGGGACACAGGCAGTTGGCCCTTATATTATAATTGCCATAGTCTACGGCTAAAGTCTTGGTAAGCATAATTACCCCACCTTTGGAGGCACTGTATACAGGCGCGTCCGTACTGGCTATAATTCCTCCGGCTGAAGCGGTATTTACAATAATCCCGCGGCCCTGTTTAAGCATTTGGCGTATGCCATACTTGCAGCCTAAGAAAACACCCCTTAGATTAATATTAATTACACGGTCATACTCAGCTTCACTGGTTTCGTGCAAAGGCTTTAAAAGCTCCACGCCGGCGTTGTTGAACAGGACATCCAGACTGCCGTATAAATCAACTGTTTTTTCAACCATTTTCCTGACATTGTCTTCTTTTGTTACGTCGCTAAGCTGAAATACTGCCTTTCCACCGTCTCTACCAATCATTTTAGCAGTTTCCCGGCCGGCTTTTTCCTGTATATCCGCCAAAAGCAGTTTGGCCCCTTCTTTTGCAAATAACCGGGCGGCAGCACGTCCTATACCTGAAGCCGCACCGGTAATCAACACAGACTTGTTTTCCAGTCTTCCCAATGTTTTCACCCCCCATGCAATTTAAGTTAAAGGTTTTTTGCAGTTTATTGAACAACGTATTGGTTTACTGTCATGTACATAAACTCCAATCCATATGTTTCCGCATTTTTTTACACACACAGGCTTTCCATCCATGAACAACTCTACAGGCCGGTTAAAGGCAATTTCACCTTCCTCATGTTCAGGCCCGTACAATAGCAGCTCACCGGCAGACCGGTCATAAGTGTACTCACTTGTACAATAGCATACTGTTACTTCTCCCATGGGCATGTCCACCCATAAGCTCCGGATTTCTTTAGCTTTAAGTCTTAAAAAAGTCCTGTTGGGAAATATATATTTTTCACTGCTGTTAAATACTATCCTGTCACAACTCATCTTCCCGTCAATATTGGCTGCTGTTAGCAATGCAGGGCCGTTTTCCGACCGGCGGCCCACTACATGGTAAGCGCCGCTTTTGCTGAAGCAATTGACTGATACCCGGAGCATTATTTTTTCTCCTTTAAGCTTATTTATTTTTTTTGGGTATTACCCTGACAATTCCTCTGGTGGAATCAACTTCCACCCAGTCACCTGTCTTTACATGGTCAAAAGGGTTCATGTCGGGCTGGCTTACAACAGGAATTCCAGACATTATGCACCCCTGGACCGTAGGTGTATCCGGATAGGTAACCTGCACGATAGCCGCAGGCGCAACCCCATTGGAAGCGATTTCATTGACTGCTATTACCGTCCCGGACGCAGCCATCCCATGGGTAAAAAACAGGATTTTTCCCTTTACGCATTTGCCGCGGAGTTCTCCGACATCGTGTCCCATAAGCTCACCCGTCAGCATATTGATCTGTCCAAATATTGATAAAGACTGGTTGAGTACTATGGCTTCCCCCTCACCATAACCTTTTACTATGCATTTTGCTTTCATTTCTATCATTAAGGTATCCTCCTAGTATAAGTTAACAGACCGTTAACACCATCTTCCCGTTATTGCCGCCTTGATACAATCTTCCAGCTTTAGAACCACACCTTCGCATTCAAGCTGCAAAGGCCCGCCCCATCCATGTTTTACCGAATCAGTAACAAAAGTGCCGAAATTTGGACGTTTCGGAACAGTTATATTGGAACAGGGTCTGGATGTAGGGCTCCACTGGCAGGAAGTTATGCATGAATCGGTAAAAATCCTGCCTCCAAAATCTTCGATAGCCCCAGTGTATCCCATACTGTCGGCCAGTATCTTAACAGTTCGTACCGTCCACACGTTAAAGATCACGTCGGTATGCTTTTTCCTGCCCCTTACAAGGCTTGCAACTTTCCTTATTTCTTCCAAGGTATAATGGGGACAGCCAAGGTCTACAATATTGACCCTGGGGTCTTTAGCTGTTTTCAAGCGTTCGTAGACGGCCTCAATGTCCTTTTGGGTTACTACAATTTCATCTTTGGGAATTTGACCATGGAAAGCTTCTTCCAGTGTCTGTGCTTCCGCAGTAACACCAGGGATGTGGTACAGGGCCACGGCTCCCTGCGCCATTAATGCGCTTAATGCCTTAAGGTCTTCGAAGGTAGGATTTTTAATTCCCTTTAAAACCGGCACCCCCGAACCAACCACGTAACGCCCTATATGCAGTCCAAGAGCACCATAATCCGTACTGTCCTTCAATTCGGCCCGGACATTTATTAAATGGGTCCCCTTACGGTTTTCATCCAGATGATATCCAAACTTAGGATACTTGCCCGTAAAAGCCGATAAGCTTGTAAACTGGCCGCCGTCCCGGTTGCTCCGCACACCAAGCACAGAATTCATAAAAGTCTGGTTGGAAGATTCTACGGAAGCAATATGGCTGCCCTTGGGCGGAATGTATCCGGCCAGGTATGGTGTACATGTATATGTGCAGGCAAAATTCATTTCTTTTAGTTTTTTGTCCACATCTTTTTGCCTTTGAGCGTAGTCCTCAGGAATACCCATTTCTTTCCATTGTGACATATCCATAGCTGTTACCTCAGTACTTGCAGGTACACGGGCAAGCGCACCCCGGCTGTGATATTCTTCTATATGGTCTACGGTTTTATGGAAAACTACCTGGCCCCCGTCGGCGTGTACATAATTTACGTCAACCATGCATTCTGCATTGAAGCCTTCTCCGTATTCAACCAGCATTTCCATCGCTTTTTGTACTGCAGGACCTTTTTTGCCCTCCAGCATTTCCTGTTCTTCCCTTGTGAGTTTCATGAAAAAACCTCCTGCCCTGTAAATTTATTGAACATTCATAAAAATATTTTTCGCTGCAGCAGTGCAGCTTTTAAGCTGTAGTATAAGTATGGCAATGTTTTGAAGCAGGGAGCCGCCATCTACCTCCATATTTGGCAAGCCTTTGGCAGCTACCCTTTAACTGCCCCCATTGTCAAACCGCGGATAAAATGTTTTTGTACCAGAAGAATGAATATAAAAACGGGAGCAACTATAATAACAGAACCGGCAAATATTTCTCCCCATAATGTTCCTATGGGGGTAACAAATCCTTGTACCGATACGGGTAAGGTCTTTGCGTTAAAAGTTCCTAATATAAGGGCATACCCCAAGTCATTCCATGATGATAAAAAACCAAAGATTGAAGTTGCGGCGAGACCTGGCAAAGTTAAAGGCATAATGACCGATATAAACGCTCTCAGCCTGCTGCACCCGTCTATTACGGCGCTTTCCTCCAGTTCAACAGGAATTGTAAAAAAGAAACCCCGCATAACCCATACGATCAGAGGCATGGTGATGCTGGTATGAGCTAAAATCATTACAAGGTGCGTATCCAGAATTCCCAGATTATCCGCCAAAAGATAAATTGGAAGTGCCAGGGACACCATGGGAATCATTCTAATCATTAAAATGGCTACCGCAATAAGGTTTTTCCCGCGGAATTGAGTTCTGCTAAGCCAATAAGCAAGAGGTGAACCAAAGACTATTGCCAAAATTGTGGTGGCACTTGAAATCACCAGGCTATTGGTAAGGGCCCGGAAGAAATCATCTCTTTGCCCAAAGGCATTAATATAATTTTTCAGTGTTGGTACAAAAAATGCCGTTGGTTCTTCAAATAGCTGCATGTAAGGTTTTAAAGACATAAAGAAAGTAAACAGCAGCGGAAAAAAGAAAACAACGCAAGCAAGTGTTATAAAAAAGATGATTATTGTTTTTTGCAGCCAACCTTTATCCATAATTTATATTTCCTCCTATGGCAGTACTATTTGCAATTTTTTACATATAATTAAATGGGACCTGTTAACCTGAATACAGCCGTTCGCTTTTTTGCAGGTAACGCCCGTAAACAAGTCCTATAAATATCATAATGCCAACTATGACATAAGAGTATGCGGCAGCCCGGCCCATTTCAAACTGTCTAAAGGCAATATTATAAGCTTTTAGACTGATAACCTCCGTTGAATTGCTGGGTCCGCCTTCCGTCAAAACGTAGACGAGGTCGAAAATCCTAAAACCCTCCATTGTACGGATCATTGCAGCAATTAAGATAACCGGCTTCAAAACAGGGATAATAACATTGATCAAACGCTGCCAGCCTGATGCGCCGTCTATGGAACTTGAATCGTAGAGCTCCTGGGGAACACCCTGCAGGCCTGCCAGCATCATCAGAAACATGAATGAAGTCATCTGCCACACATCTACCAGAACCAGGGCAAGCATTGCAGTATCAGGATTACCAAGAAAGCTGACGGGATCTGCTCCAAAAAGAGACATAAAGTAGTTTATAATGCCAAACTCCGGATTGTATATCCATTTCCAAATAAGACCAACCACCCCGGGAGTCATAACCATGGGCAGGGTTAAAAGGGTACGGCTTAGTTTCTTTCCATAAAATTCTCTATTCAGCAAAAGGGCTAACAAAAAACCCAGTAAAATTTCCAAACTAATGGCTAAAACTACAAAATAAAATGTCCGCAGTAAATTCCACCAGAAACCAGATTGTGTAAAAACCCATATGAAGTTTTCCAGGCCTACAAAAGACGGTTCAATTTCAGGCCTTACAAGATTCCAGCTTGTAAAGCTCAGCTGCAGTGAATACAACAGCGGATAAATTACGGTAACCAGCAAATATAAAGTACCCGGTATGAAAAAAATGAACATGGAATTAAGAAAACGCTTTTTTCTGATTTTTTTCAATGTAGTCATCACCTCTATGTATATAGTACAGCGTTTTCTTTAACCTATCACTATAATATCTTGTTAATTGCCTTTATATTTTGTTCACTTATTGGGAAAATAAAAAAAACATGATACCCTGCATTACTTTATTGTCCTGATAGCATTTTTTTGTTCCTATATTCTGTAGGAGTAATACCTTCTGCTCTTTTGAATACCCTGGTAAAATAATTCGGGTCATTATATCCCACCAGGCTGCTGATCTCTTTGATATTTATTATTGGATTTTCTAAAAGCTCCCTGGCTTTATCGATTCTTGCAGCAGTTATATAATCTACAAAATTCATTTTTTTGTACTTTTTAAATAATTTACTTAAATAATAACTGCTGAAGCCTATCATGGACGACATCTGTTCCAGGTTGATTTCCCGGGTGTAATTTTGATTAATGTACAGGCATACTTTATCTATAAGTGCGTTGGTCCTATCCGACCTTGTATTTTCTATACGGTCCATAAGGTTTTTTAATACAGTTTTAACCAATCTCCTTATTTCTCCTATTGAAGCTGTTTGCATTATTTCCCTGTAGTAGCCGGACATAGTATATTCATTGATCCCGGCTTCCTGCGGCACTGCCCTATTAATAGCTGACACTAACTCATAAGCCTTTCTTTGTATATCTTCCATAGAATTAAAAAACTGGCCCGCCCAATCAAGAATCTCATCCAGTATAATTAATACCCGTTCCCTGTCGCACCTGATAATTTTCTCACACAACTGCTTCTCTTTTTCCAGCGGATATTCCAAAAATTGTTGGTTTTGCTCCACATCTTTAAAGTGAGTAACCGGCTCATTCGCAACTGCTCCATATCTATTGGCGATTTTAGCCTGGGAAAAAGAACGGCTTATTAGAAAGGGATCAGCATTACCAAGACCAATTCCAATGCATATATTTACCGACATCTGCTCATATACAGTTTTATGTATTTTATCAGCAAGCTTTAAAACCCATTCATTTAACTGCTCCAAACTCTCTTTAAATACCAAAAGAGCATATATATCACTGCCTATACTATTTATAAGGCATTTGACCTGATGCTTTTGTATCTCGGACCTCAGCTTTTCAATACACCTTTTCTTTATCATATTTTTTTGCAGTTGGGAAGCAGGCTGTAAAGGACATGAGCCATAATCTATTGCCGCAATGAGACCAAATCCTGTTTTGTATTCAATACCCATGGCAGACAGATACTCTTTTATATGATTCTCTTCAATTTCTCCTGCTGCTAAAGAAGCTATCAGCTCATCCTCAAGATAATGTATAATCCGTTCAAGCTTGTCTTCCGTTTCCTTTTGTTTTACTTTCCGGCCCAGCTCAATGTCAAGGGTGTCTATTGTTTTCTTCAAAATCCCTATCACCTGCTCGTTTGCAGCGGGTTTTACAATAAAATCTTCTACACCTATTTTGATTGCCTCCTGTGCATAGTCGAAGTAATTAAAAGCCGTTAAAAAAATAATTTTACAGTCCGGCCGGCTTTTTTTAATAATCTTTGCAGCCTCAACTCCATTAATTCCGGGCATCTTAATATCCATAAGGATTATATCGGGTTTAAATGTAGAACATTTTGATATTGCCTCACGGCCATTTGAGGTTTCTTCAATATCCCCTATCAATAATAAGCTTTTATTGATAATAAATTTCAGAGCATTTCTTTCAATAAATTCATCGTCAACTATTAACAGTTTATACAATCTTTCTTTCCCCTCCTTTTGCAGGAAATGCAATAACTACCAAAGTACCCAGGTTTACTTTACTTTTAATCTTAAAACATTTCTTATCGTTGCAGTAAAGATTTACCCTGTTTAATACATTCATAATTCCTATACTGTTGGTGTGGCCCATATGGGTTTCCTTTTCACGGTTTAGTACTTCTTCAAGCCTGCTTTTTGGAATTCCTGCTCCATTGTCTATGATTTTGACTAATACTATTTCGTCACGTTTAACTATTTTTACACGTACCATTCCACCATTTTCTTTAGATTCAATTCCGTGAATGATTGCATTTTCCACCAACGGCTGAAGTATGAAGCAAGGCACTATGATGTCGTCGGTGTCTATGTCGCATCTTAAGTCAAATTTTATCCTGCTGCCAAAACGGTACATTTGAATGTGCATGTATTCCTCTACAATTTTTATTTCTTCCGTGAGTGTAACATTGCTGTTTTGATTCGTTATGCTGTACCTGAACAATTTTGATAATGATTGGATAAGGTTTGTAGTGTTTACAGCCTGTTCAAACATAGAAGTCCTGGAAATTATGTTTAATGTGTTGAACAAAAAGTGAGGGTTGATCTGTGATTGAAGTGCAAGAAAGTTTGCTTCTTTAAGCAGCTGCTGCATTGTTATATTCTTTAATTTTTCTTCATAAAGCCTCTTTTCAATTGCAGACTTTTGTTTTAAATCGGTAACTAACCGTCTGATGCTCATACTCATTTTATTAAAAGCATTTGCAAGTACGGCCACTTCATCTAACGATCTAACCTCTATTTGTTTTACATCAAGGTTTCCTTTTGACATCTGGAGTGAAGCCGCAGCCAGTTTTCTGACAGGTTTTGTAAGATAATTGGAAAAAAGCAGTCCAAATCCAAGGCATATTATAGACATTGCAAGAATGCCCGCAAAAGTGATAGTTCTCATAATACTTGCCCGGTCTATCAACCGGTCGTAAAACCGGCTGTTTTCACTTAATTTGATATGCAGAAGCTGCCTGATATAGTGTTCTATATATTCATATATACGGGCTGCCTGAAAAAAGTGCACATAATAGTTTTCATCCCCGCTCTGCCTTATTTCAAGAGCTGTATTACATCCTTCATAATAAGAAACAAGCCCGTTTTTTATTGCTGCAATTAAAAAATATGATTGTGTTGTATCCTGCTTTGCTTCAATCTGGTCAAGCACCAATTTAATTATATCCTTGCTTTGCTTGTATTCATTCAAATCCTTGTCTTTTTTTTCTTTAAGATAGCTTTCAACAAAGAGCTTGTTTATGCGAAGTTGTACTAAAAGATTATTGATTCTTGAATAGTCTGTAACGCTTTTGCTGAGCTGTTCTATGGATTTGTGCGTGACGGCGTGTATATAGATGCTTATGAAACTCACGCATAAAATGATAATACCTATGAATATAAGCTGTTTATTTTTGATAGAAAACCTGTACCAGTTATTTTTAATTGCCTTCAAAACCATAGCTGCTCCTCCGATTATATAGGAATATTCACCTCTACAGAAGTACCTTTGTCTATAGAGCTTTTGATTTTTATCACATCTTCCTTTTTATAATATCCGGCCAGCCTTGATATAGTGGATAAAATAGTTCCATACTCAATATCGGGCATGTCCTTTTGCATATATTTATCTATATCGAATCCCGAACCATTATCGTCAATCTTTATGTGTAAAAAACTACCCTGCTTTTTCATACATATTTTAATCTTCCATATACCTTCTTTGTTTTTAAATGCATGGTATAAAGAATTCTCAATAAAAGCCATGATTGTATAATGGGAGATATAGACATCCAGACATGATTGGTCAATTTCATTATCATATTGCAGCATATCATTAAACCGCAGCTTAAATATTGAAATAAAATTATCTACCGCAGTTAATTCTTCTGAAACCTTAATTATATGTCCCTTTCTGTCCATCTTATAGCGCAAAATGTCGATCACCTGTCTAATTAATTCCTGTGATTGCGGAGCGTCCTCAAGGGCTGCAATCATGTATACGCAGTTAAGCTGGGATATGAGTTCGGTCAAAGAGTGATTCTTCATTTTATAAAACCCCCTTTAACCTTATTTTAACATGAACAGATTACTCATACAATAATCCAGAATACACCATTTTTTTATTATTTATAGTTAACATTGTATAATATTTTTATATTTATGAAAATTATTTTCATAAATAAGACTTGACAACTAAAAATACTGGTGTTATCATTAAAAATATAAAAAATATTTTCATATCATGAAAAATTTAAACATTATTGGAGGATTAATTGTGGGTGATAACTATAGCATAAAAAAAAATATGTCATGCTTAACAAGAATAAAAACGTTATATGATAATTCGTCGGGGACTATCAAAAAAATAGCCAGTAAAATTATTGATGACCCTGAAAAGCTTGTACATATGACCATTGTGGAAATGGCAAGATATACTGATACCAGTGAGGCTAGTATAGTGAGATTTTACAAAACCCTTGGTTACAGCGGATTTAACGAGATGAAAATATACATTGCAAGTGAGCTGGAGCTTTCAAATGCAGAAATTCATGAAAATATTCAGGAGAATGATAAGGCAGGCGATATTTTAAAAAAAGTATTCAATGCAGAAATTCAGGCCATTCAATCAACATTGCGTTCAGTGGATATAAAAGAGTTTGAAAAGGCGGTCGATTGCATTGCTAACGCGCAAAAAGTCGAATTCTATGCGTATGGCAACACAAGAAACATAGCTTATGATGCAAATTATCGTTTCTTGCGTATTGGCATTCCCAGTTTTGTTGCCGTTGATTTTTCTAATTCCCTTATCCAGGCAAATATGCTTACGCCAAGAGATGTAGCAATTGGCATTTCCCATTCCGGTAGCACCAGGCATACGGTGGAGGCACTTCAATTGGCACAAAACAGGGGTGCTGTCACCATTGCAATAACCGGATACACAGATTCTCCAATCACTAAAGCAGCTGATATATCCCTTATAAGCGAAACCCAGGAAAAAATGTTTAGGGATGTTGGCATGTCTGCAAGGACAGCCCAGGTATGCCTGATTGACGCAATTTATGTAAGTGCCGCATTTATGCGGCTTAGCGAGTCTAAAAATTACTTGAAAATTACAGATAAGTTTATGGCTGAAGAAAAGTACTAATAATTTAACAGGAGTTATAAAGATGAAAAAAATTTTGATTATTGGTCAATTATGCCAGGATATAATAATGCACAACCCGCAAAGTGTTTCGGTTATGGGGCAAAATGTATGGGCTGAGGATATAATTGTTACATTTGGAGGATCGGCTGCCTACGTTTCAACAGCTTTGGAGCATTTGGGAATGGAAGTGGACCTCTGGTCTACTGTAGGCGACGACGATACGGGATTACATATTACCGCAAATATTGAAAAATTGGGGGTAGACTTAAGCCATGTAAAAGTATTAAAGGGGATGAAAACTACACGAAGCATGATTGTTTCCAAATATTCTAAAAAAGAATTTATAGGCTGTTCACCTATGCTTCCGATGGTATTGCCTTCCTGCTCCGTACTTGAAAATACCTGTCTTATATATATTGCAGGATATATGCTCTATCCGGAATTATGGTCAAAGGATATATTTGATTTTCTTGAAAAAGCCAACAAAATTAAAATACCAATACTTTTGGACTGCCAGTTAAATCCAACCTTGAATGATTCTTTTAAGCTGTCAAAAATTTCAGAGCTTCTTCGGCTAACCCATACGTTTTTTATGGCTGAAAAAGAAGCAGCTCATATCTTTGGCAGCATTGACAGGGATATGATTTTAAAAAAAATACTGCCGTTAGGTGTTCAAAATATTATTCTAAAGCATGGAGATAAGGGCAGTGAGTTATTGGGCAAGAATAAGGGGTTTTTTGTCAAAGGCTACAAGGTCAATGCTTTTGATAACGTGGGAGCCGGTGATATATATGGTGCGGGGTATGCTTACGGAGTTATGAAAAATTGGGATATACTAGAATGCATCAAGTTTTCAACAGTGTTCTCGGCACTTTCCCTGACAAAATATGAACATTATAAAGAATATCCTTCTTTAAATGATGTCAAAACTATTATAAACGAAATGGAGTGGTGATTCATGCGTTCTTTGAAAATAACAATTATAGGTGCAGGGAGTACATATAGTCCCGAATTGGTTGATGGATTTATTAAGCGTCAGGATTCAATGAAGGTAAAAGAGTTTGCCCTTATGGATGTAAACCTGGAAAGGCTTAAGATTGTAGGCGGCTTGATTAAGAGGATGTGCCGGGAAGGCTTTGAAGATTTGCCGGAGGTTACATTTCATGACAGTATTGAAAGTGCATTAACAGGTGCTGACTATGTAGTAACACAGTTGAGGGTAGGCGGTATGCCTGCAAGAGCCCAGGATGAAATAATTCCGCTGAAATATTGTATCATAGGCCAGGAAACAACAGGGCCGGGTGGTTTTATGAAGGCACTGAGAACAATACCCCATATTCTCAAGATTGCAAAATGCATTGAAGAAAAAGCTCCGAATGCTTATCTTATCAATTTTACCAATCCTTCGGGAATAATTACGGAAGCAGTTACAAAATATTCAAATATCAAAGTTGCCGGATTGTGTAATTCCCCTATTACAATAAAACATGCAATTTGTGAAGTTTTGGATATTCCCCGTGAATCCCTTTATTTAGATTATATAGGGCTGAATCATCTGGGTTGGATAAGAGGATTATTTGTTGACGGAGAAGACCGGTCCGAAGAATTGTTTGAAAAAATAGCCAATAGTAAAAAAATCGCATATATGCTTGGCTACCCTTTTAATAAGAGGCTTATAAAAGCTTTGAAAATGCTTCCATGCGGCTATCTTCAATATTACTATCACACAGATGAGATTTTGGAAAAACTAAAGGCAGCAAAGGTATCCAGGGGACAACAGCTTATAGATGTGGACAAGCAGCTGCTTATAGATTATTCCGACCCCAATCTTAGAAAGAAACCGGCAGGATTGGAGCAAAGGGGAGGGGCGTGGTATTCTGAAGCTGCCGTTGCACTTATAGATTCTATAGTAAATGACAAAAAGGAAATCCATATTGTCAATGTGGTGAATAACGGCACGTTGGGAGATTTGGCAGGCGATGCGGTTATAGAAGCTCCGGCACTGACATGCGGGTCCTGCATAAAGCCGCTATCAATTGGTTCTATTCCGCCCGGTATTGCCGGATTGATAAAGCATGTCAAGGAATATGAATCTTTGACCGTAAAAGCCGGAGCAGAAAGGTCAAAAGAAATAGCTTTTTTGGCACTTGTAAACCATCCTTTCGTTAAATCGGTTGATGATGCGGAAAGAATGTTTGAAGAGCTGCTTGAAGCAAATGAAGAATATGTTCAGCTTAATAATTAAAAGACAGGAGAAAAAATATATGAAAATAAATTATCTTAATGAAATTGGGGAAAAATTAATATCACTGGACAGGTCCGATTTGGTTAATACTATTAAGGCGACAAGCGGAAGGATTATAGTTGGAGAAACCGTTGCATTTAAAGCACCTTTGATAGACGGAGTATCCAATATGGAATTATTGAAAAGCTTTGGTGTCGATATGGTAACAATTAACCATTATGACGTGGATATGCCTATGATTCCTGGCCTTGAATCTACTGGAGAAGGTATTTCCAAATGGGCGGCTGCGTGGAATGTAAGCAATGAAAAAGGCTGTTTGCCGGACCCTCAGCTTATTGAACCCTCACAGCAAGTCTATTTCAAGTCTTTTGGATTCGGGAGAACTATAAGTGAAATCAGGCGTCTTGTAGGTATTCCGGTAGGTACAACACTGGAACCGGTAATTGAAAGTGATAACGTATCCTTAGGACGTTTGGCAACAGAAGATAATGCAAGAGCTGCAGTTAAACAAGGCGTTAATTATATAACAATTATCCGTGTTCCTTCAATGCCGGGCAATGAATTTGCATCGTGTGTTGCCTCAGTCAGAAAAGGCGTTGATGAAAAAGGGCTTGTAAAAGCGGGAAAAATGCCCTGGGGGGGAATTTTTAAAGACAACGGGGAGAAATTTATATCCCGTGAAGAAATCAAGGTACTGGCAAATGCGGGGGCGGATGTCGTAATCATCCCTGCACCCGGAACTATTCCGGGACTTACCATTGAAGTAGTAAAAAACTGGGTCGGAATCATACATGAACAAAATTTACTGGCCGAAGTAACCATTGGTACATCCCAGGAGGGTGCTGAAAAAACTGTAATAAATCGAATGGCTATAGACAGCAAAATGACAGGAGCAGACCTTTACCAAATTGGTGATGGTGTATACAGCGGTATATCGACTCCTGAAAATGTAATGGCTTTTGCTGCCGCAATAAAGGGAAGGCGTCATTATTTAAGGAGAGCGGCCCTTTCACCGTTAAGATAAAACTATTGCCCCAGGGCCTTTTTAAAAAGCAATATTTAAAATCTGTTTATAATTTAAATAGATATAATGCTATTGTAAAAAAATAGGAGGTAAGGATTATGAAAAAAAGTGTTTTTACTGTGGTGTGTTTTTTGATTATTTTAACTATGGTTGGCATTTATGGCTGCTCCGGAGATAATCAAACGAAACCCGAAGAGAGTAACGGACAGGATAACAAAACTGAAGAAGAGCAAAAGGAAGATGTATCTTTAGTTCTTTCCCGCTGGGCCGGTGACCCTTACGAAGCTGCAACTTATGAATTGTGCAAAAGATTTACAAAAGAGACCGGCATTAATGTGGAGATTGATGCTGTTCCCTGGGAAAATCTGCGTGAAAAGCAGGCATTAGAGATGGCAAGTAAGAATGGGACATACGATATTTTGTATTTGCATCCCTTTTGGTTCTCTGAATTTGTAAGCAATGGGTATGTTGTTGACCTTACGGATAAGCTGGGAGCCGGATACATTGATGAGTATGTCCCGTCTCTCATGGATACATCGAAAGCTGATGGAAAAATATACGGAATTCCCGAGTGGATAGGTACAATTCTGCTTGCTTACCGTACTGACCTTTTCAAAGAAGCAGATATTGCGCCGCCTTCCGGCTGGGATGACATTTTAAATGCTGCAAGACATTTTAAGTCCGAAGACATGTACGGCATTAGTTTTCCGGCCAAAAAAGGGGGCACGCTTGGAGATGTGTTCTCAAGCCTTTTGGCAGGAACCGGCACTTGGTACTATGATAATGATGGAAATATTGCCATTGATACGGCCCAGGCTGTAGAAGCAGCCCAGTTTGTTTTAGATTTATCCGGATATGCCGCGGAGGGTCTGATGAATTTTCATTGGGACGAAACAGTTAATATCGCTATGACAGGAAAAACGCCAATGGTTATATGTATGTCTTCTAATGCAAGCTGGCTTGACGACCCTGAAAAATCACAAACCGTAGGTTTATGGGATTACGTTCCGCTAAGCTATAAGGGAAATCCCGGTGGAATTATAGTCAATTATACCTGGTCTGTTGCCAGTGATTCTGAATATCAAGCGGAAGCAATTGATTTGATTAAATTTCTCAGTGAAACACCCCAGCAGATTTACTTGACTAAAGCCCAGGGTACCTGTGGTGCTACAAAGGGATACTATGAAGATTCCAGCGTAATTGAGCTATTGCCGTCTGCCCAGGCCATGAACCAAGCATTTACAAACGGAATGCAGGCCCCCTCATGGGGAAATTGGCCGGAGCAGCAGGAAGTTTTGGAAACAGAGCTCCAAAACATGATTGCCGACAGGCAGACTCCCGAGGCTGTAATTAAAGCTTTGGCAGCTAAAATGAGTAATTGATACAGGGCTTTTCAGGCCGGCGGGGCTAAAATATTTTTGGTCTTGCCTGCCTGATTACCGGGAGGGATATAATTGCAAGGCAAAGTGAGAATGAAAAAAAAACTTAGCAGTATATTTAATAATAAAACAGGTTATGCATTTGTTGCACCTTCACTCATATTTTTGTGTATTTTTATCTTCGGTATGCTTATTTATGCTTTCTATCTCAGCTTCTATGATTGGAAATTATTTGACCTTGGAAGGCTTAAAACTTTTGTAGGACTGTCCAATTACATCAATATGCTCACCGACAGTATTTTCAAAACCGCATTAATGAACACATTGAAATTTACCTTCATAAGTATTATTATTGAGCTTGTAATCGGTTTTTTTATAGCTCTTGGATTGTGGAATATAAAGAGAATGAAAAAGCTGATACAATCTGTTATTTTACTTCCCATGATTACCGCACCGGTTATAGTGGGCTTGATTTGGAGATATATTTATGACCCTCAATTCGGGATTTTAAATTATACGTTGAATGTATTTTTTAATACGGGAGAAATTAGCTGGCTGGGCTCACATAGCCTTGCATTTGTGAGCATCATTATTGTTGAAGTATGGCAGATGACCCCCTTTGTAATATTGGTGCTGCACGCAGGAATGGCTGCAATTCCTCATGAAAACCTGGAGGCTGCACGTGTTGACGGCGCAAACGGCTGGAAAATTGTAAAATCAATTGTTATTCCATATATTTTTCCACTGGTTATAATTGTGTTGATAATGAGAACCATGGACCTTTATAAAATATTTGATACTGTTTATGCATTAACCAAAGGAGGACCCGGATATACTACCGAGACAATAGCCCTCTATACGTATAAAACTGGTTTTTCATATTATCAAATGGGTTATGCAATGGCTTTGTCAATAGTGACATTGGTGTTTATATTCATACTAAGTTCAATTTATTTTAAAAAAGTCAAGAAAGACATATAGCAAAGCTTGTAAAAAGATATAACGGATGTGATGTAGCCTTGAAAAAAGGAAAATACAATGTTGGTAAATTAATAACCGTATTAATCATAACGGTTTTTACAGTATGGACTATTGTTCCTATAGCTATGGTAGTTCTTCAGTCGATAAAACCAAGGCTTCTTATGTTTACTACTCCGCCCACTTTATTTTTTAAACCAACCATACAGCATTTTGCAAATATTTTTGCTAAGCAGCAAATTCCAGGTTATTTAATAAATAGTTTGATTGTGGGGGTTGCTGCAACGGCAGTGTGCGTATTGCTTGGTTCCATGGCGGCATACAGCCTTGCAAGGTTTAAGGTGAAAGGAGCCGGTTTTATTGCAATTATAATATTACTGGCACGAATGGTTCCAGCAGCTGCATTAGTCGTACCTATGTATACTTTTATGAATCATTCGGGAATAATCAGAATCCCGTATTTGGGTGTTATTATTGCACATACTACATTTAGCCTTCCATTTACAATATGGATGATGAGAAGCTTTTTTCAAGATATCCCAAAGGACCTTGAATATGCGGCAATGATTGACGGTTGTTCAATAGTAAAAACGTTTTTTAATGTTGCCCTTCCCTTAACTGCGCCAGGACTCACCGCTACGGCAATTCTAACATTGCTTACTTCCTGGAATGAGTTTATGTATGCGCTTGTATTGACTGCCAGGACAACAAAAACAATACCTGTTGGAATATCATCATTTATCGGATCGGTTTCAGTAGATTGGGGAGGAAGCTCGGCGGCGGCTGTAATGGCTACCGTACCAATATTCACTGCCGGCCTGCTGGTTCAGAAATATCTTGTAAGAGGCATGACTATGGGAGCGGTAAAAGAATGAGCAAAAATTATTGATACCCGGTTAACAAAGTGGTAGAATACTCATAGCTTTATAAATCTGGAAGGTTTTTTGTAAAAGGGGTTAGGATGAGTATTTTTGAGATAATTATGCTGGTATGTTTCGGGGCGGCGTGGCCTGCATCTATATACAGGTCCTATAAAGCAAAATCAAATAAAGGCAAAAGTATTTTGTTTTTGCTGATAGTTTTTACAGGATATTGTGCAGGAATACTTCACAAAGTTTTTTGCAGCACCGATTTGGTTATAATACTTTACATATTAAACCTTTTGATGGTATCGGCAGATATTGGTTTATATATTAGGAACAGGCGTTTTTAGGTTTAAAACTATGTTAAATGTGTTTTACGAAGACAATCATATTATTGTTGTGGAAAAACCTCCTAATGTGCTCAGCCAGGGCGACAAAACCGGTGATGAGGACATGCTTTGCCTTGTTAAAAAATATATAAAGCATAAGTATAATAAACCCGGTGAAGTGTATATGGGCCTGGTGCACCGTTTGGACAGGCAGGTTGGAGGTATTATGGTATTTGCACGTACATCAAAGGCTGCATCCAGGCTTTGTGCACAGGTCAGAAACAGGTCTTTTGAGAAAAACTATATTGGAGTAATTCATGGTGTGCCAAAATTGCTTTCAGGTACTCTAAAGAACTATCTTTTAAAAGACAATAATAAGAACATTGTTAAATCTGTTCCGTCAAGTACAGCGGGGGCAAAGGAAGCAATTTTGCATTATAAGGTCTTAAATATTGCCGGCGGATTAAGCCGGGTAATTATTAAATTGGTAACAGGCAGACCCCACCAGATAAGGGTCCAGTTTTCAATAAGGGGATACCCTTTATATGGGGATGTTAAATACGGCAATACAGGAGACAAAGGCAGGATAGCCCTCTGGGCTTCGGCTTTAAGCTTTTACCATCCCACATTGAAAAACCGGATAACCTTTAAAAGCATGCCCCCCGGGAATATATACCCCTGGAATATGTTTTCCAAAGAACAAACACAGGGCCTTTAAAATTCACGCGATTTCCCCTTTGATTTCATTTATCCTGTTTATTATTTCTTCTTTTGAAATTGTGCTTAAGAATGTAGTTTTATAATTCAATGCTTTGTTGAAATTTTCCAGGGCATCTTCTTTTTCATCCATTTTGTGAAGAAGCAGCCCGTAATTGTAATAAACCTCAGGAAATGTGGGCTTGATTTTTTTGTTTATGAGCTTCTCATATATATCTTTAGCTTTTTCAAGATACCCCATTAAATAATATGTCTGACCCAGGTTATCGAGTATAACATCATGGTCGTCATTGTAGCCATAGGCTTTTAAATTAAATTCAAGGGCTTTGTCCATGTCCCCTTTCAGTATGTACATATAACCCAGACTTCCATATATATTTGATGTTTCGAATTTTGTTATAACATCCTCCAGCATTTCAATGGCTTCATCAAGATTGCCTTTCTTCCATGTTACAAGGGCTTTGATCGATTTGGCCAGCATTTTCTCGTTTTCGGGAATACTCCTATTCATAAGCCTGTCCATCATTTTGGCCGGTTTTTCAGTTTCACCTGTTTTCAGCAGCAGATAACCATAGGATACAAGTGTATTGGTAGATGGAAACTCAACGCTTGCTGCCTTTTCATACCATTTGATAGCATTTTCCATATTGCCCTTTGAATAATGGTATTTGCCTACTGTTCCATATAAACCCTCCTTTCTTTTGGTAAAAAAGTATGCTGCAAGGGCTATGATTGCGGCAAATCCTAAAAGTATATTGGTTCTAAATGCAAAATACAGCACCAGCAAAGGCAGTATGAATTTTGTAATTATGCCAACCAGTAAATTCTTCATAATAGTCCTCCGATAGATTTAGATTAAACAACTACCTGATTTATTATAAACAAATTTAATACTATAAGCAAGAATTAATCCTCCATAAATTGCTTGTTCAATGCAGACACAGCGATTTTGTCCATATGTACTTCGACTTTTCCGGAAGAAAAGACAATCAAGATAAAGCTTGCTTTGTATATTGAAAATACATAGAAAAAATTCACTAATAAAGAAAATCATTCTGACACCTTTAGCCATATTTATAATAGCAGCAATCATTGGTGTTAAATTTATCTCTGGCGCCAATGAAAACTTGGAACACCTGAATCATTTTCTCATATTGTATTCTTTGAATATTAGTAATATAATGTTTGCGAGGTGATAAAATTTTGATTTTAGAAAATCAATTCAACAACTTATCTCCTGCGGCAAAAAAATGCATGCAGCTGACTGGTGCTATAGCATCAATTATCATGATTGCGATTGTCCTTGCGGCGTGGTTAATCCTCAATCGTTTTGTGCTTGATTTACCGCAGTGGACTTTTATTATTTTGATTGTCTGGATTGTGCTTTGGCTGATATATTTGATAGTTGCTCCTATCATTCGCTATCGCAGATATCAATATTTGATAGATGAAGAAAAAGTAGTGGTCAAGGAAGGGCTGTTGTTTGTCACACAAGAATTTGCACCAATTGAGAGGATGCATCAAATAACTGTTAAAAGCGGTCCGATTGATCGCTTATTTGGTCTTGCTAATGTGATTGCAACTACTGCCGGAGGCACGGTAGCTATTCGCTTTTTGCAAGGGGATGCTGCAGAAGAGATTGCAGATACGCTCCAGGCCAAGGTTCGCTATTTACTGCAAAAACAAGGTATAACTCTTGAAGGTATGGCAAATAAGGTCGAAACTACAATTGATGAAGACTCAAAAGAGGTGTAATATGCCTAAACAACGCTGTCATTTCTCAATGTTTATAACTAAAACTATTAAGGGCATGTGGGGTGTTCTTACTGCTATTTTCATCTTCCTTTTCCAGTCGGGTAATGATGGTCTGGTCAACGAAGCCAGCGGTTACCGGTTATGGATATTTATTGTTCTTTTGACAATTTTACTGGTTACTTTGATCTTTAATTTTGTTCGTTGGCGCAAAACATTTGTTTATCTGGATGATGATTCCCTTGTTGTCGATAGGCGCACAATTAATAGGAAAAAGACTACAGTTAAATTGTCTACCATAGCATCAGTGAATATCAAAAAAGGGATATTAGAAAAGCCATTTGGAACTTATCGCCTGCAATTAGATATCAATTCTTCGGCAACGGCAGAAAGAACAGATTTTGATTTAGTATTTAAGCGCGAGCGGGCCCAAGAGATAAGAAATCTTTTATTAAATAAGGATGCTGTATCTGATGCCGGGCCTACTGAAGAAAAACAAGAAGCAGGAGAATCTATATGCAGTTTTGATCTTCCCCAAGTTATTCGTCATTGCATTTTGAGCATACCGGTACCCAGTATTTTTGCTGCATCAGTCGGTTTTATAATTTGGTATTTCTCACTTAACTTTGGTGTGGATGGCTCCGTGTCTTGGATACCGATTATAATAGTTGTTTTCCCTGCTATATTTCAATTTGTCAGGCCTTTCTTTTTATATAATAATTTCAAGGTGCAAAAAGCTGGCAGTAATCTGGAAATTTCATATGGTTTCATTTCTCATCAGCATTTTTCACTGCCGCTGGATAAGACCAATGCTATAATTATCAGGCGTCCTGCACTAGCTAGAATATTTGGTCTATGCAGCGGTGAGATCATCAATATCGGTATGGGGGACCGGGAGAACAATCAAGCGCCGCTTTTTTGTTTACTGGTACCACCTGATAAAATGTATGATATTGTCCTGGCTATTGCCCCGGAATATGCCGAGGCTCTTCAAACCGGTGATAAAAAGCCATTGCAAAGATCACCAAAATCAGCCTTATTGCCAACTCTGATTAGCTGGGGGATTGGTGGAATTGTTGGTTTGACCGCAGCTATTATTGCAGGTTATTGGTGGATTGGCGCGCTTATTATGCTGGCTTTACTGGTAAGCGGCTTTTTTCACTGGAGCACCAAAGAGCTTGCTTTGCTGGATAACAAAATCAGCATCAGCACCGGAATATTTAATAAACGCAATATTACCGCAGATTATGCTAAATTACAGAAAATGGTATTAAGACATGGACCGGTCAGTCGGCATTTGGGTCTTGCTCGCGGTAATGTCAATATTCTATCCAGCATGGTTAATCGTCATAATCGTATTGGTTATTTTCCAAAAGAACTATTTGAGAAAATTTCAGCTAGAATAATGCTTTCAACCAAAGTAAAAGATATCTGAAATACTTTATTAATATATTTGTATTAAGTGTACCAGTAATTGTGTAATATGATAGAATTATAAAACATGTCAACTAAACCTATAGTTAAGTTTTTGAAATATTATTCAACTATTAATATGTGGTTTTTATTTATGTATATGGTATAATTTTCATATCGGTACCGGTAATCTTGTGATATGAGGTGTTATATATGTTGGATATGACAAAAGTGGGAGAACAGCTGGCGCTTTTACGAAAAGAAAAGGGTTATACACAGGAAGCGCTGGCAGAATTTATAAATATAAGTCCACAAGCAATCAGTAAATGGGAAAATGGGCATTCCTTACCTGAAACATCTCTATTACCTGTACTTGCTAAGAAATTGGGATGTTCTATTGATAATATTCTTATGCCAGGCGAACTCCAGATACTGGATGCAATATATACTGACGGATTTGCGAAGTTTGATGTTACTCAAAAGCTTAATAGACTGGTAGAGAGTAGAAGGTTTTCTATAACCATTGGAGATGAAGCCCTTTTGGAAGTCAGTAATAAGGAGAGAATATGGTTTGTTTTAATAAAATATAAAATTACACAAGGTATCTATTATACCTATGCCAGAGAGGGTGAATATTTATATATTGATACCGATAAAAAAGAACTGGAAATGGTAGGAAAAGAAAAAAGCTTGAAGATTATTGATGCTTATTATGGCAATAGTGAGGCAATTTGTAATGTTATGCATAAGATTAATCATTATGATTTCTTCAATTGGTCAAAGTATAATGTTAATGATGAAACTTTCCCCAGCAATCCTGCTACTTCAAAAAAAGAATATTTGTCAATTATTTATATTAATAACAAGGGTATTAATTTGACTGTGTGTGAAGAAAATGAAAGTATTGCCTATTCGTCTGACAGAAAAAGGCTATATAGAGTACCAGTTGTGGCGGACAAAAAGATAATAGAAGGAATAGAAGCCCTTGGGTTTGGCGAGAAAATGGATTGTACCTGGGCAGGAGCTTTAACCATAGCCTTAAAATCACTGGGAGCAGATACTACATATGAAAAAGTAATGGGGGCTTCCGGTGCGTGTTATAGAATAGCATTTCACCCGATATGGGACTACAGTTCGGGAGATGGTCTTGTTGCATATGATTATGCTACACCGGGATACAAAGCTTTTGGGTATAAGCATATTCATGCTGATAGAGTACCAAAAGAACATAGGGAGGATGAAAGAAACTGTATTATTAAAGACCTGAATAAAAATATACCTGTACTTGCAATAAACCTCCGTTTTGCTCCTGAATGGGGTGTTATAACAGGATATGAGCAGCAAGGCAAAACATTGCTTTGCAGAACATATTACGATAAAGAAATAATCGATAGTGAATTTTCTGGTAATGACAGGTACTTGCCTGCCAATAACTGGCCATTTATAATTTCTCACTTTAAAGAAAAAATCAGTACTCCAACAGATAGGGAAAATCTTATAAACTCCTTAAAGGTTTTGATTGATTGTAATAATAAAAAGGAAAACAAATGTGGATATGTTATGGGCTATGAAGCATATAGGACCTGGAGTGCAGCACTTAAAAATAGCAAGTTGTTTTCACAAAACGGCAAAAACAATGAGGACTTTATAAGGAGACTTGATGTAAATTACTACTGCATGATGTCTCTGGCAGATGCCAGAAGGTGTGCATACGAGTATATTAAAGATAGTGCCAAACTGTTTACAGGGCAAACAAGAGAAAAATTAATTCAACTTTCTGATATATATAATGAAATTTATGAATATATCAATGAATTATATGATAAATTGCCTTGTGCCAAAAATATTGATAAAACAAAAGCAAGAAATATATGGACGGACGGTCTTCGTCACGAGCAGGCAAATATTTTTGATAAGGTATTGGTTTTGGAGAAGAATGCTGAAGGAAAAGCCAAAGAGATTCTGATACTGGTTAAAAAAGAAAGAGACCAGTTAAAGCCTGAACTGCTAGAACCTAAAATCATAAGAAAAAAAGGTATTGTAGTGTCAGGGATATGTGGAGACGGAAACCAAACAGCAAAACTGTGGCATGAATATGAGCAACTGGAGAAAAGTAATCCATTAATGAATAAAGTTGATGATTTTGGGTATGAAGTTCGATTGTATGATATGGCTGGAAAATGTGAATGCCATGTAGGAGCTTGTGTGGATAAATCAGAAACTCAACCTGGTTACAGCAGCATAGTACTTCCGGATAACATTTTATATGCTGTATTTGATATATACCCAATAGAGGGGTATGAAAGCCAAAACAAATTCATTGACAATTGGCTGGAAAAGAACAAATATAAGTATGAACAGTACAAGCTAGATGGTATGTATTTTGCAGTTGAATACTATGGTGAAAGATTTAAGGGAAATAATGACCCTGAATCTGTTGTAGAGATTTGGATTCCCATTACTAAAAAACCTCAATACAAATGAATAATTTAACATAAAATTCATTATATGTTACACTTGCTTGTATAAAACAGAATTATCATTGATTTGGCCATTCACTTGTTTGGCGTAATTTAACTTGTCTTTAGTGAACTCTGCCAGCTCCAGTTCTTTCTTTTTATTAAGTGGTGAGAATAATAGTGGTATTATTCCAACTAATATAAATACAAATGGTACTATAGCCGCACCTATCCTGATACCCATCAAAGCAGAGTCTGGCTGTACTTCACCTGCTCCCAGTGACTCCACATAAGAATATGCAGTCAGAACAAACATAAAAATTGAAGTTTGAATTCCTGAAGCTGGAATTGAGAATAATGCAAATACCCCATTGTATAAGCCTGCTCTCCTTTGTCCCGTATGCTGTTCGTCCTCATCTATTATTGCACCCAGCATTGGTGCTTGAGAAATGCTTGTGAAGTTGCTAAAAATTCTAACAGCGCAATAAACAAGTATTGCGGTTACTAAATTATTTACAAAGAAAAGCATTAAGAATGCAAATGCAGTGGGAATTTGCCCTAAAATCATTGATTTTTTCGCACCCATTTTCTTAATATATTTTCCCAGTACAGGTGTTACCAAGAGCAATGCTACTCCTGGAATAATATCTGCTATAGAGGCCTGTAATCCGCTAAATTCCCAAACATGATCTGCCAGGTACCAGAAAGGCACCATATAAAACTGTACAACAGCATAGGAAATTAAAACAAACAATGTGTAGGTAACAAAGCTCTTTGATTTAAGTGCACTTAACACATTAGAAACAATATCTTTCAGTAATCCTTCCCGTTTATCAATCTCATCGTTTTCCTTTAAATACATTTCTTTTGTCTCTTGCAGTGGTTTTAGAGCTAAGAAATATAGCACCGAGTTAACCAGCAAGAGAGATGAAAGTAATATTATAGTAAGCGTATGATTTCTATTTCCGACCAAAAGCAAAGAAGGTACTATTGTTGCCAAAAGTCCGCCTGCATTTGCCAGATATACGTGAAATACCGAAACGTCTACACGTTCCCTTGTTGTAGGTGCTGCAAGCAGCACAAAAGAGTTATAGGAGATAGTAAATGTTGTATGGCTGGTATCATAAATGAACAACAGTGTTATAAAAAATGCAAATATTAACCATTGCTCCCATGATGGCTGCGCATAAATCATAGCAAAAGATGCAAATATTGTTATTGGCGCTGTAACTTTCATTAAGTATAATAATTTGCCTCTTTTTGCATCATATTTACGCCTGTCAATTAAAACGCCTATAGCAGGGTCATTTATTGCATTCCATATACCAAACACTAAGTAAACCAGTGCTACATATGATGTATCCAACCCAATAATATCTGTGTAATATTTGATAAATGCTTTATGTATTAATAGGTTGCTTATAATTAGGGGCATTACCGGGAATGACAGAAAGAACTTTTGCCCCCTGGTCAAATTACCATTACCGGTAAACTGTGCTTTATTGTTTGTTTTTTCAGATTTCATTTCTCCTATCGTATAATATTTTATTGCTCTATATTATACTTGCCTCCTTCTTATTAATTTTCTCTTTTGGTCTTATATATCATTTATTGATTGCAGTAAAAATACTTGGTTATTGTCCTATGCCATTGTTACTTAAGAATGGGAATAAGTGCACCTGCATTGTTTCGCCATTCGGATAATTTTTTTCTCATATTTTGTGCCAGTTCAGGATTAACTTTTGATAAATCATTCTCTTCTGATAAATCCTCTCTTAGGTTATATAGCTCTATTCTATTATCTTCAAAAAACTCAATGAGCTTATAGTCACCCATCCTGATTGATGATCCCGGAGTGCTGCCTTGATTGGCATAATGGGGATAGTGCCAGTATATTGCTTCTCTTTTTAGTTCACCGTCATTCTTTAGTAGTGGTACAATACTCTCACCATCTGAATGCTGTTCAGGTATGAGCGGAAGATTTGCCATATCCAAAATAGTAGGGTAAAAGTCAGGACTGGTTACAGGTGTGCTGCATTCACTTCCTGCTTTCACTTTACCAGTCCACTTAATTATCAGGGGCTCTCGCACTCCGCCCTCATACATCCAGCCCTTGCCTTCTGCAAGCGGGGCATTACATGTAGGTGAACCCTCTGCTGTTGCCAAACCACCGTTATCGGATGTAAAGACTATTACAGTATTATCAGCCTGTCCGGATTCTTCTATAGCATCCAGCAGACGTCCGATATTGTAGTCCAGATTAAATATCATTGCTGCATATCTGGCATTTGACTGTACTAATCTTCTCCTTACTCTAAACAACTTTTTACCTTTACATGGGAAATGCTCATCCAAACTGAAGGTTTTTTTCTTATTAAGCCTCATGGTTTTTGCTTTTTTTCTAAATCTTTTAATATCTTTCCTCTTCGCCTGAATAGGTGTGTGAACGGCATAGTGAGACATATGCAAAAAATAAGGAATATCAGCATCATGATTATTTATTAAATTAATAGCTTCATCAGTAATCCTATCGGTTAAGTATTCACCTCTTGGACCATTGTCCAAGTTAGCTAAATAGTATGGTGAAAAATACCCCATACTTGGCCGTCCTGAATGTCCTCCTGCAATATTTACATCAAAGCCATGATTTTCCGGATAATACTCACTGGATCCTAAGTGCCACTTACCCACATGCCAGGTGCTGTAGCCACCCTCTTTTAATGCTGCGGCCAAGCTTTTCTCCTCCAGCGGAAGATGGTCAATATACGGCACTTCCATCAGTTTACCACTAGAGTGGGCGCCTATCCAATCTGTAACTCCTACATTTGCCGGATATTTACCACTTAGTATACTGGCTCTGGTAGGGGAACAAACAGGACATGCAGCGTATGCATCAGTAAAAGTCATACCCTCTTTTGCCAATCTGTCAATGCTGGGAGTTTCATAAAACTCACTGCCATAACAAGCGATATCTTTCCAGCCCATATCGTCGATTAGGATAAATACGATATTTGGTTTGCTTTTATCTGCCATAACTTATCTCCTAACTAAAACTTGCTGCTTTGCCAGGGAATATAACAGAAGCTTCTATATAGCCCACGCCTTAATCCTTGTTGACTGTAATATGTTGAATAATTTCACCAAAACGTTCTGATCTTATTATTAATTTTGCTTCGCCTTTTTTACCAATGCTTTTTATCCAAAAGCCTGTAGAACCGCCAACTAATGATATAGTCTTTGGTCCGATTACATCAATAGGTCCTTCAACGGTAATATTAAATGCATCATTTGCATAGTGTATTTCGTTGCCATGGTCATCTAATAGTCTTATTACTACTCTTGCAGTATCATATGTCTCTTTTTCATACAGTTCCCTTGAGTCAATTTTTACATCTGGCCTGGGATTAAATACTTGGCTCTTTGTTGTTTCCAATACACATTCATCATCAATATATCCCTCGAACTTATAGGTGGTAGCTTCGCCGCCCCAGCCACCAAAGTATTTGGTATATAAATCTTCCGCATCCAGTGAGTTCATTTTGTACTTGATAAATATCCTTGCCATAGCTAATTTATTTATTAAAGATAAATTTTGACCATGTTTACTCACCTGGGTTAGCAGTCTCTTTACTACCTTAGCATCTTTTTTTGTAAACTTCTCGTTTTTTTCTATTTCATCACCAATGTAATCATCAATTATCATAGGAGGGTGTTTTAGATTTGGGTATATATCTGTACGAGGATAATATGTCTTAACATATTTGCCGTTTTTATAGAATTTTATATAGTCACAGTTAGTTAACACATATACATCCTTTATTAGTGATCCGGCATATTCTCCAATATCAAAAGTGCTGGCAATATGCATTACCGGCTTTTCATCTTGCTGTGAAGCATATGCATAAGCCGCATGTTTTGGTATGCGGAACATATCCAAAACTCCGTGATAACATATTTTATCTCCACTGCCAAAGTCCTTGTGGGTATTATAGTCAAACATACACCATCCAAAACCACCGGCTATAAAATTGTCCTTTTGAATTGCTTCTATAACATTTAAATGGCGAGAAAGCTGGTTTACTCTATGCAGTTCATCATCATATTTTTTTGTGGGGTACATGTGCCCGTTGTATTCTGTTATTAAATAAGGCTTTTGTGTTTTGGTTACGTCTTTCTTAGGCAATAGCCCGGCATTGTTTCCTGTATGGCTAAAGTCATTATATGTGTATACATCCTCCAGCAAGGAACTGTTCATGATGCATCTCACACCACCAGTCGGCCTTGTGGAGTCCAGATCATGAGCTTTCTTATTTGTCTGCTCGTAGAACGAGTCATTATCCTGTGATTCATTTATTCGTACTCCCCAAATAAATACACTTGGATGATTACAGTCCTTCTTTATCATCTCTTCCACGTTTTTTAAAGCAACCTCCTGCCAATCTTTATCGCCAATATGCTGCCAGCCGGGCAGTTCGTCAAATACCAGCAAACCCAGTTCATCGCATCTATCCATGAAATGCTTGCTTTGTGGATAGTGAGACAGCCTAACTGCATTTAATCCTAAATCATGCTTTAATATTTCGGCATCTTTATATTGTGCGCTCCTTGGCATAGCATACCCTGCATATGGGTATGATTGATGCCTGTTCAGCCCTTGTATTTTTAACTTTCTCCCATTTAGATAGAATCCATGTTCTGTCAGCTTGATATCTCTAAAGCCAAATCGATATGTTTTGTCATCAACTGTTTTTCCGCCAGCTGATGTAACAATCTGCAAATTGTATAAATTAGGTTCGTCAACATCCCACAAAAGAATATTGTTGACAGCTTCTGATAAAGTGACCATTTCATTTTCTTCGTTTCCAAGCCCGGAAGCTTTACTAAAGCTATGCACAAGTTTATTCCGGAAGAACAGATTAAACTTAAAATCAATATCAACTGTTTGTTTAGGTATGTTTACCATATATAAATCAACATTTAGCTGTGCCTTATCCTCCGATACGTCAGATGGCTTGATTAACGCAGTCTCGACATGGATATTTGATGTGTACTCCAGCTGTACTTCTCTATATATTCCACCATATGTTAAATAATCGATAACGGAACCAAAGGGCGGGATATCCTTTCTCTTTGTTGAGTCAACATAAACAAATAAAATGTTCTCTGAATTATCAATAATGCTATATGTGATATTAAATCTGAAAGGAGTATATCCTCCCTTATGCTCTCCTACAAATTTGCCGTTTATATATACCTTGGCATAGGTCATGACTCCGTCAAAGTTTATGTATACCTGTTGATTTTCCTCCAGCTTATCTACAAAAAAACTTTTTCTGTAGGAAGATTCCATTTGATATATCTTTTCATCAAAATTATTGAATGGTACTTCCTTTGTAGTATGAGGTATGTTTACATCATCAAAATCCTTTGCGTCAAACCCAGGAGATAAATAATCTTCACTAAATCCTTGTTTTAGCTTCCAATCAAAATTAATACTTTCAACTCTATTAATCATAAAAACTCCTGCATGCCACACGTGTGGCTATTTATATATTTAGTATATTGCAATTCCAGTAACTTGTCAACAGCGAATTGCTATATTCTGCTTCAAAACTACCGTTGACAATACACAATTATAAGAATATAATATCAACTATCAATAAGATTAAATAAGGACAATATACTAATGAAGTTTCGTTTTCGCGATATTCGATTACAAAACAAGTTTATTTTAATATTTGTTTTGGTTATATTGATTCCCATTATAGTACTTGGATTCATTCTTTTTTCGCAGTATCAAGCGACGTTGAGACAACAGTCTTTCGAATATTCGCAAAACATGTTGAATGAAATATACGACAACATAGATAATACTTTTAGTGAAGATACAGCAGAATTCGAAAAACTCTTTTACTCAAAAGAATTTATCGATAAAGTGTTGGTGGCTGAGTATTCTGAAGATCAAGAATGGCCATTTTTTATTGAGTCTGGTGATGTGGTTAAAATGCTTGCAGATATTCTCGAAA
>JANQLN010000120.1 GCA_028280575.1 Clostridia bacterium | reverse complement strand
TCTCAGTGCTGATGATACTTGGACGGGGACGTCCCGGGAAAGTAGGTCGCTGCCAGTTTTATATGAACCCCCAATGCTTTCTGGCATTGGGGGTTCTTTTATAAATTTAATTAACGGGAGAAATCAAAAAATATACAACTATTGACTGTAAAAGGTGAAAAATATATACTTAACAATAAAGTGCGAGAAGCTTGGAGGTTGTTATTTATATTTGGAATTAAAAAGCCGGATCTCAATAGGCAGTTTACAATAAAACCTACGCAGGCTATTGTTATAGGTTTTTCAGCTATTATAGCCTTAGGAACAATTCTTTTAATGCTGCCCGCAGCATCAAGAGATGGAAACAGCATAGGCCTTTTAAATGCTTTATTTACATCTACCTCCGCCGTATGTGTAACCGGGCTTGTGGTTGTTGATACATATACACACTGGTCTTTTTTTGGGCAGGTGGTAATACTTGTTCTTATACAGACAGGCGGCCTGGGCTTTATGACGATGGCCACCTTGCTGTCTATGGTTTTAAGAAGAAGAATATCCCTAAGGGAAAGGCTCATAATTGTTGAAGCACTTAACCAGTATAATCTGAAAGGCGTTGTCAGGCTTACCCGGAAAATACTTTTAGGTACCTTTTTGTTTGAAGGTTTGGGAGCGCTGGCGCTTTCATTGAAATTTATTCCTGAATTCGGTATGTCACAGGGCATATTTAAGGGAATATTCCATTCAGTTTCCGCGTTTTGCAATGCAGGATTTGATTTAATGGGTCAAAAGCAGGCCTTTAGCAGCTTTACATCATATACAGGAGATTTTGCCGTAAATATAGTGCTCATAATCCTTATAGTCATTGGAGGATTGGGATTTGCAGTGTGGGATGACCTTTACAGGACAAGAAGCTTCAGGGAGCTCCAGCTCCATACAAAACTTGTTTTGAGTGTAACAGGGCTTTTTCTTTTTACAGGATTTATATTTTTTCTCCTGGTTGAGTATAATAATCCCCAGACTTTAAAGGATATGGGATTTGGAGGCAAGCTTCTTGCTTCTTTATTTCAATCTGTTACGCCCAGGACTGCAGGATTTAATACAATTGACCAGGCAGGAATGAGGGATGCGTCTTCCTTCATGACAATGATTTTTATGTTTATCGGCGGCTCTCCCGGGTCTACTGCCGGAGGAATTAAAATAACCACCATTGGAGTTATTTTCTTTGCAGTATTATCTTTCAGCAGGGGAAAAAGTGATACGGAGATGTTTAAGAGAAGGCTTAACCCGGCTGTTGTATTAAAAGCCTTTGCAATTGCTTTTATCGGCGGGGCAATTATAGGAATTGTCACCATTATTATTTCCGTTAATGAGGCTGTGACCTTTAAGGAAGCATTTTTTGAAGCAGTTTCAGGATTTGGTACCGTAGGGCTTTCACATGGCATAACCCCCGGGTTGACTGTTATAAGCAGGATTGCAATTATTATTTCCATGTTTTTTGGAAGAATTGGTGTCTTGACCATGGCCCTGGCTTTCACAACCGGGGGAGGTAAACCTAAGACAGTATATAAATATAAGGAAGATAGAGTCATGGTGGGATAAAAGGAGGATTTTTATGAAAGCAAAATCATTTTTAGTATTAGGGCTTGGCAGATTTGGGAGAAGCCTTGCAGAAACCCTTCACAACATGGGATATGACGTACTTGCCGTTGATAAGGATGAAGAAGCTGTGAATAGTTTGCCTCCGGCAATAACATATGCTGTTGTCGGAGACGTGACAGATGAAAATATGATAAAATCCCTTGGAGTCGGTAATTTTGACGCTGCCGTCGTTGCCGTTGGCGGAGAAATACATTCAAGTGTCCTTCTGACACTTATTCTAAAGGAAGAAGGAGTCAAGTATATTGTGGCAAGAGCCCAAAGTGAGCTTCATTCAAAGGTTTTGAACAAGGTAGGTGCGGACAGGATTATTTTCCCTGAAAAGGATATGGGGGTAAGGGTGGCTAATAACCTTGTATCTACAAATATACTTGAACTTATAGAGCTATCCTCTGAACACAGTATTGTAGAAATAATACCACCCTCGGTCTGGATAGGTAAATCCATAAAGGAATCAAACATAAGAGCAAAATATGGAGTGAGCATTATGGCCGTAAAAAAAGACTCTTCCGTAAAAGTGGCTCCAACGGCAGAATACATTATCATGGACGACGACAACCTGGTTATAATCGGCAGGAATGAAAACATCAACAAAATAGGCAGCATGGAGTAACCATGTCATTTATAATCCTTAGTAGTGCATAAAAAAACAAATGTTTACCAAAAACTGTTGCAATTTTCCCTTAATTTGTATATAATTTATGCAAAGGGAAAATTAAATAAGGGTCAATCATGGTTCCCGGATGTCGAAACCATCCGAGAACTATACGCGTAGGAACGAGCTACACGCACAACAGCAAATGCTGCCATAATCAACCCGAGTGTTTATTATAAAGCATTTCTGCGAATATTTCAATGATTTTAATCAAAGGCATATGT